>JAIKWS010000027.1 GCA_024684515.1 Prevotella sp. | reverse complement strand
GGGTGTTCATTGAATACATTTCATAGCAGATTGCAACGCCACACTTCTACCTTTAGGTGGAAGAACGTGGAAATTAGTACGGTCTCCTATTCGTAACCCCGTTTTTCCTCAATTCTCCAGACTGCCTTTATTTAATGAAATCCTGCGAATTCTTCCAAAGTTACAAAAAAACAGGCGAACCCCCAAACGATTCGCACGCTTTTTGTGAAATCAAGAATAGGGCTCGCATTTTCTTACAATGAAACATCGGCATCCGTAGGATATCTCCTATAAGAAAAGTTGCGTTTACTTCATATTTCCCAGGAACCAGCATATTAACACATCATGCTATCCATTTTCAAGGAAGATATATGTTCACCACACGAACGGATGTCCATTAGGTTAGGAACATATGTTCATCGGGGCTCGTTTGAAGTGTAAGTGCTAGGGACTTCCGACTCGTCATTGCTCAAGAATATAAAAAAGAGAGGACACGTCGATTGGACGCATCCCCTACTCTATTGATTTTGATTTGGTTTATACCAGTCCCTGAGCCATCATGGCTTTGGCAACCTTCATGAAGCCAGCCACATTGGCACCCTTCACGTAGTTGATGTAGCCATCTTTCTCAGTACCGTACTTCACGCAGTTCTCATGAATATCGTTCATGATGCGCTTCAGATAGTCGTCAACCTCCTTAGCGGTCCATGACAGACGCTCGGAGTTCTGCGACATCTCAAGACCTGATACCGATACACCACCAGCGTTGCTAGCCTTACCAGGAGAATAGAGAATCTTGGCATCCTGGAAGATCTTGATGGCCTCAGGCAGTGAAGGCATGTTAGCACCCTCAGCAACGGCAATAATGCCATTCTTCACAAGTGCAGCAGCCTCGTCGCCATTGATCTCGTTCTGTGTAGCGCAGGGCAGTGCGATGTCGGCCTTCTCATACCAGGGGCGCTTGCCCTCGTGATACTGTGCTGTGGGATATTCCTCGACATACTCCTTGATACGTCCACGCTCGATGTTCTTCAGCTCCATGATATAGTCGAGCTTAGCACGATCGATGCCATCGGGATCGTAGATATAGCCATCAGAATCGCTCATGGTCATAGGAATAGCACCCAGCTGCAGGCACTTCTCAGCAGCATACTGAGCCACGTTGCCGGCACCAGAGATGAGCACCTTCTTGCCTTTGAGCTCAATGCCACGTGTAGCGAGCATAGAGGTGAGGAAGTAAACGGTACCATAGCCAGTAGCCTCAGGACGGATGAGGGAGCCACCAAACTGTATGCCCTTTCCTGTGAGCACGCCCTGGAACTGGTGTGTGAGTTTCTTATACTGTCCGAAGAGGTATCCAACCTCACGTCCGCCAACGCCGATATCACCAGCGGGAACGTCCTCGTCGGGACCGATGTGACGATAAAGCTCATTCATGAATGCCTGGCAGAAACGCATCACCTCACCCTCGCTCTTGCCGCGTGGCGAGAAGTCAGAACCACCCTTGGCACCACCCATAGGCAGTGTGGTCAGTGAATTCTTGAAGGTCTGCTCGAAGGCGAGGAACTTCAGGATGCCGAGGTTCACGCTCTTGTGATAGCGAAGACCGCCTTTGTACGGGCCAATGGCATTGTTATGCTGGATACGATAACCCATGTTGGTCTGTACGTTACCCTTGTCGTCCACCCATGTGACACGGAACTCGATCACGCGATCGGGGATGCAGAGACGCTCGATGAGATTGTACTTCTCGAACTCTGGGTGCTTGTTGTACTCTTCTTCGATGGTAGGAAGAACCTGACTCACGGCCTGGATGTACTCCGGCTCGTTAGGAAAACGCTGCTTGAGCATTTCAACTACTTGTTGAGCATTCATAAATCTTTTTACTTTAAGTTGAACTATTGTGAAACTTTGTGTTGCCAAATCACATTTGCGGCTGCAAAGATAAAGTAAAAAAATGAATTCTGCAACATTTTATCCCAAAAAATTGAAAAAAAGTGTCTTTTTGTTATCTTTTAATGATTTTCGTCAACCTTTTGCTAGTTTCCTTCTGTCCTTTGGCTTCATTTTGGCAAAAGTTCGCCACTCGTTGGCTCCTCCTATACACTTGTCGAGGTAGTCAGGTTCGTCCATGTGGCCATAGGCTTCCATCTCGAAGGGGTTGAGGTAGTAGGCAGCATGCCGCATGTGCTTGTTTTGTGGCAGCGCTCGCAGGTAGTACCATATATATAATGTATAGAAGCATATCCACGAGTCGTGGGTGGCCTGTGCCTGTCGCAGATGAATGGTCTCGTGCCGTTTCAGACTGCTGTCGCGTGAGGTACGTGAATTGAGTCTGTCTGCTTCTTCCTGCGAGTGTACAACGATATATCCAAAAAAAGTCAAGGCTGCGTAGTGACTACGCAGCCAGAAACTGTCTCTCACGGTGGTCATCTCAGTGACGCGGCTTGGGCGCCTGTATCTGACCATCAGCCATAGCAGTTTGAAGGGATTCCTCATTCGCAGGCTATCTTCTCACCCTGAGCGTCTCCACGATACGAGCCATCTGGTTGTTGATGCGTATCTGCTGTGGACACTTTGACAGGCACTCCTCACAGTCCTGACATTTCTTTGCCCAGGTAGCCTCGTCGGGCAGTGCCTTCTTATAGCCCTCGATGAAGAGTTGCTTGCGCTCCTGATAGTTGGCGGCAGTGGGATCGGGCAAGGGGAGGATGTGCTCGTTGACGGCCTCATTATAGTAGGCGAAATTGGCAGGGATGTTCACACCATAGGGGCACGGCATGCAATACTGACAGGTGGTACATGGAATGGTGGGGAATCCTGACATCTGGTCGGCAATCTCGGCCAGCAGCTTGTTCTCCTGCTCGGTGCAGGGATCGAGGGGTGAGAAGGTCTTGATGTTCTCCTCCAGATGATCCATGCGGTTCATGCCGCTCAGTGCGGTAAGGATATTGGTATAGCTGCCTACCCAGCGGAATGCCCACCGTGCTGTGCTGTCATCAGGATGCACAGCCTTGAGCTGGTCGGTCAGCTCCTGTGCCATGCGGCCAAAGGCACCTCCTCGCAGGGGCTCCATAACCACACACTGCACACCCGCCTTCTCACATTTCTGATAGAGATACTCGGCATCGGCATCCGAGCGACGTCCACCTCGCATGGAGGCATGGCGCCAGTCGAGGAAGTTCATCTGTATCTGGCAAAAGTCCCAGTGGTATTCATCCTGATGGTCAAGGAGATAGTCAAAGTCACGCACATCACCATGATAGGAGAATCCCAGATGCTTGATGCGTCCTTCCTTACGCTCGTTCAGCAGGAACTCGAGGATGCCATTGTCGAGGAAGCGACCTTTCAGCGAGTTCATCCCTCCCCCGATGCTATGCAGCAGATAGTAGTCGAGATGGTCGACCTTGAGCTTCTCGAACGAGGTCTCGTACATGCGCTTCGACTCGTCGAACGACCATAGGCGCCTGTTCTGGTTCGACATCTTGGTAGCTACATAGTACTTCTCGCGTGGATGGCGCGACAGCGCATTGCCCATCAGCACCTCCGACTGCCCGCCCATATACATGGGAGCCGTGTCGAAATAGTTCACGCCATGCTCGATGGCATAGTCCACCAGCCGGTTTACTTCTTCCTGATTGTTGGGCAGGCGCATCATGCCAAAGCCGAGCAGGGAAATCTGCTCGCCCGAACCATGCTGCACGCGATAAGTCATGCGATTCTGTATAGCCCCTTTCTTGTCGTCAGCAAAAGCACTGAGGGGCTCCATAGCCATAAGTGCCATTGCCGAACCAGCGCCGAGTCCTAGTCTCTTGAGAAACTGCCGGCGATTCATGTCCTGATGTTTCTTTTCCATATTCAGCTTTCGTTATTGGTGGTTGCAATGATTTAGAATTGTCTGCAAAGTTAAGGAAAAAAAAGGAATTGTCTATCATTGTTGCGTTAATAAACCAAAATTCGCCAAAAGAAATTTGTCTGGCGTTTTGCGCATTGGCAACTTATTTGTAATTTTGCAAGAAAGAAGCCCTTCAACAAGCAACAATCATACCCAATATGGACGAAAAGCAACGAATAATCCAGCTCCGCAAAGAGCTACACGAGCATAACCATCGCTACTATGTCATGAACCAGCCCAGCATCAGCGACTACGATTTCGACATGCTGATGCACGAGCTACAGGAGCTGGAAGGCCGCCATCCTGAGCTCTACGATGCCAACTCGCCCACACAGCGAGTGGGTAGCGACCTGCAGACGGCTTTCCAGCAGGTCACCCACAAGTATCCCATGCTCTCGCTGGCCAATACCTACAGCGAACAGGATGTACGCGAATGGTACGAGTCGGTGAGCAAGGGACTGGCAGGAGAGCCCTTTGAGGTGTGCTGCGAGATGAAATACGACGGACTGAGCATCTCGCTGACATATATAGACGGACAACTGGTACAGGCAGTGACACGTGGAGATGGCGTGCATGGCGACGATGTGACGAAGAATGTGCGCACCATCCGTGCCATACCCCTGGTGCTCAGGCCAGATGGCGGCTATCCCCACGAGTTTGAGATACGTGGCGAAATCCTGATGCCTTGGTCATCGTTCGAGCGACTGAACCAGCAGCGTGAGGCAGCAGAGGAACCGCTATTTGCCAATCCACGCAATGCTGCCAGCGGCACGCTGAAGAGCCTTGACTCGCGGGTCGTGGCACACAGAGGCCTGGATGCCTACCTCTACTACCTGCTCGGAGAGGAGCTGCCGGCAGATGGGCACTACGAGAATCTGGAAGCAGCACGTTCGTGGGGCTTCAAGATCAGCGAGGGCATGAAGAAGGTGACTACTGTCGACGAGATTCTGGCGTTTATCAACTATTGGGATACGGCACGCAAGCAACTGCCTGTGGCTACAGATGGCATCGTGCTGAAAGTCAACTCACTACGCCAGCAGCGGGCTCTGGGATTCACTGCCAAGTCGCCACGATGGGCCATCGCCTACAAGTTCAAGGCTGAGCGGGCATGCACACCCCTCATTGAGGTCACCTATCAGGTGGGAAGGACAGGAGCCGTGACGCCAGTGGCCAATATGGAACCCGTGCAGCTAGCGGGCACCACCGTGCGTCGTGCCACACTGAACAACGAGGATTTCATCCGTTCGTTCGACCTCCACATCGGCGACTATGTATATGTCGAGAAGGGGGGCGAGATCATCCCAAAGATTGTTGGCGTGGATATCTCGCAACGACCACTACTGGCCATTCCCGTGCAGTTCATCCACCGTTGCCCAGAATGTGGCACACCACTGGTGCGCTATCCTGGCGAGGCTGCCTGGTACTGCCCGAACGATGGTGGCTGTCCGCCACAGATCAAGGGACGCATCGAGCACTTCATTGCCCGCAAGGCCATGAATATCGACTCCCTGGGTCCTGAAACGGTGGACGAATACTATCGCAGGGGACTGATTAAGAATGTGGCTGACCTCTATGATATTGACGTTCAGCAGATTAATGGTGACGGCTCACGCACCAAATCAGCACAGCGCATCGTCAACGGCATCCAGCAATCCAAACTCGTTCCCTTCGAGCGAGTGGTCTACGCACTTGGCATCCGCTTCGTGGGAGAGACATCAGCACGACTGCTGGCACGCCATTTCAAGACGATGGACGCACTCATGACCGCAGGATTGCAGGAACTGCAAGAAATAGAGGGCATCGGTGAGGTAATGGCGAAAAGCATCATCAGCTATTTCCATGACGAGCACAACCTCCAGATCGTGGAACGTCTGAGAGGATACGGCCTGCAGTTCGCACTCTCTGCCGAACAGTCGGCAGCACAAAGCGACAGACTGGCAGGACTCTCGATTGTGATCAGCGGTGTCTTCCAGCATCACTCACGCGACGAATACAAACTGCTCATCGAACAGAACGGTGGCAAAAACGTTGGCTCCATCAGCGGCAAGACATCGTTTATTCTGGCTGGCGACAATATGGGCCCATCGAAACTGGAGAAGGCACAGAAACTGAACATCCGCATCGTCAACGAGGACGAGTTCCTCGAGATGATAGGAGAATGAAAACGACAGAAGACTTACACATTATATATATATATGACACTTGAAGAAGCCATCAAGGCCCGACACAGCGTGAGAGCCTATCGAGAACAACCACTGGCGGCGGAAACCGCAGAAACGCTAACAGCCAGAATCCAACAGCTTAACACGCAGGGACAACTACACATGCAACTGGTACAGAACGAGCCAAAGGCTTTTCTTGGTACACTGGCTAAATATGGCCGCTTCAGCGGGGTGAGAAACTATATCGTCATGGCTGGCAAACGTGCCGACGACCTTGACGAGCGCATCGGCTATTATGGAGAACAATTGGTGCTACTAGCTCAGACTCTGGGACTTAACACCTGCTGGGTGGGACTGAGCTATACAAAAGTGCCTGGCACCTACGTGCTGGACGATGATGAAGTCATCAAGGCCTATATCTCCATTGGCTATGGACAGACACAAGGCACATCACACAAGATCAAACGTCCCAACCAGGTGAGCCATACCATCGACCAGGCTCCCGATTGGTTTCTACGAGGCATCGAGGCAGCACTGCTGGCACCAACAGCCGTGAATCAGCAGAAATTCTGCTTCGACTATCAGCCTGTCACGGGTCAACACCTGCCACGGGTTGTGGCCACCCGTCGTTTCTCACTCATTGGCTATACGCAAATGGACCTCGGCATTGCCAAGTGCCATTTCGAGATAGGAGCAGGAAGAGAGCACTTCGAGTGGGCATAAGCTGAAATCTGACATACGACTCAGATGGAGCATCTCTTTGCTATCCAGCAAAGAGCATGTAGCGTACTAATGTATACTTTTATTAACCGCATACAAAAAAATAGTACTGCTTTTTTCACAACGCCTCATACAAATTCGCCGAAAAGCTCTTGTACAAAGGGTTTGAGATGTATGAGGTGTTGCCCAAACACCTCATAAACAGCTCATAAACACCTCATAAAAAAATTAGTCGCTCTTGAGTTAGTTTGATGAGAATCGATTCTTTGTACTCCCCCACCCTAGCCTAACAGTCATAGCATTTTGAATATGTAAAACATTTCGACCTGTGCGGTTGAAGATTGATACTTGATGAAAAAAATAGACTTTTATCATGACCATTGGCATGAAGCTCACTGGCAGATATCGCTTTAGCCAGCCGTGCGCTAGCCACGAGTGAAGGACATCGCGTAGCCACGAGTGA
>JAIKWS010000081.1 GCA_024684515.1 Prevotella sp. | reverse complement strand
AACTGGCTAATGTGCCCGTGAAAGACGGAGTTTTCCGCTACGACATACCCAGCGACAAGACGACTCTCATGTCCGTCCGTTTCGGTCAGGACGACAACAGCTGGAAGGAGAAATTCGTCCCTACCGGCGACACGGTGCGCTACGAGATTGACGGTCTCAAGACGGTTGCCGAGGAATTCGCACCAGAGACATCGCTTAACTTCCAGACACGCGATTTTGCGCGGTTCTGCGTGGATGTGCTTCCCCGCCTGCAGACCGATTCTACCGCCACAAGTGAATTGCGTGACTACTGCCTCCGGCTGATTGACGAACATCCCTCCGATTTCCTCGGTTACGGTGGTCTGATGTTTGCCTCGTTAGCTCAGATGTCAGAGGAAGAGTGGTTGGCATTGGTGGACAAGGTGGCGCCTGAGATTCAGACCAAGCCACATGTGCAGGCGCTGAAGGCTCAGTATGCGGCCTCGCGAGAAGAGAAGTAGTTGCCTAAGAGAAATTCAATTAACCCCTAAAACTATAGTAATTATGGAAGAAATGTGACAGGGGGACAGGTTCCTGTCAGGATTTGGAGAAGAATGGCAGTGCTCAACTTTTTGGTGAAAGGTGATGATGTTAGATGTGAGATGTTAGATGGAAGATGTGAGATGGAAGATGTTAGATGTTAGATGGAAGATGTGAAAAAGGGGAAAAAGGGAAAAAGGGAAATTTGGGGTTACAGACAACGTGAAATGTTCCTGCAACAAATATATAGTGCGTAAAGCGATGGTATGCATTTTATAGTGAGCGTGTTATAATTGGCCAACAAGCTGTTGGCCAAATTGCGAACTCAGAAATAAGCCACCAAGCTGGTGGACAATTGAATGATGTGTGAAGATTAGTTAGCAGGTTGCTGACGAATTTAGTAATGATGAAATAGGTAATGTTTCATATCACTCCCTCGCCAAAACCGAGTGTCTGCAGGTTGACATAACGACCATGAAGAAGTGATAACGACTTGACTATCAGTCGGTTGTGAAACCCCAAATAGGATTGATAAATTATTTTTACAAAATAGAAAGAGGATATTAATTTGGTACTATGAAAATATTTTACATTTTGACAGTTCTTAAATATCATGCATGTGCTGACGGGACACTAACGGAGATTGCAGCACAGCAACAACGAACAGAACACCATCCGGCCCTGGTTTTAACCACAAGCCAAATGCCGCCATCATCAACGAGTAGGGCTGTACAAAGAGAACAAGACGTATTTGCTATGGAACCAGTAGCATCTGTTACCACAGAAGTGACTGATACACTTGAAGGTGCAGAACTGAGAAAATATGTTTTTCAAGTAATACAGTCTAAAATAACAAATCCAAAGTATACTGTTACAGAGCTGGTAGGTTTCGCTGCAATCACTGCAATCGCAATTTCTCTTGCAAGGTTCGTGCTTTGCTTGCACAAAACGATGCAGAGGGCCTTACTCCTAGCGATACACTCATTTCAGCACCTCTGCGATGCCCTGCTCACGATGGCAGAGACGCACTTCCACACTGGGGAAGTTCTGGTGGATATGCTCTGCCAGATGCTGGGCACTATAGACAGAGCGATGCTGTCCCCCTGTACATCCAAAGGAGAACATCAGCGATGTGAAGCCCCGCTCCAGGTAGCGCTTTACGTGGGCATCGGCAAGGGCATAGACCGATTGCAGGAAGGTCAGTATCTCACCATCGTCTTCCAGAAACCTGATGACAGGCTCGTCGAGCCCCGTCAGCTGCTTATAACGCTCGTAGCGACCCGGGTTGTGGGTAGAACGACAATCGAAGACGTAGCCGCCACCATTGCCGCTCTCGTCCTGGGGGATGCCCTTCTTGTAGGAGAAGCTATACACACGGACCACCAGTTTCTTCACCGTCAGCTGGCGTAGCACATCCATGAGATGGGGATAGGGAAAGCTATAGTCGGTGATCAGCTGCCGCAGGTTGTCGAGTGCTGGAGGGATAGACTGTATGAAATGCTGCTTACGCTCGAAATAGCCACGGAAGCCATAGGCACCCAGCACCTGCATGAGCCTGAAGAGCACAAAGAGACGCAGACGACGGTTGAACTCTGCTCTAGGTGGCAATGCCACATAGTGGAGAGCCTCGTCATAGTAGGTGTCTATCAGCTGTTGGCGGAGGGCATCGGAATAGCGTGCCGATGCCTGCCACAGGAACGACGACACATCATAGTAGAACGGTCCTCGACGTCCTCCCTGGAAATCGATGAAGCAAGGCTCTGGCGACAGCATGACGTTGCGAGCCTGGAAATCGCGGTATAGAAAAGCCTGTCCGTCTTCCGATGTCAAGTCTGATGCCATCCTACGGAAGTCCTCTTCCAGCCGTAGCTCGTGGAAGTCTACCCCTGTGGCTTTCAGATAGCAATACTTGAAATAGTTCAGGTCGAACATCACCGTGGTGGTGTCAAACTCAGGCTGTGGATAGCACACGGAGAAATCGAGTCCCCGTGCCCCTACAAACTGCATGCGTGGCAACAGTCGTATGGTGTTCTGGAGCAAGGCCACCTCCTGATCATTATAACGACCTCCCGACTCCCTACCCTGCCTCAGCGCATCGAATAGCGATGTTGCCCCAAGGTCAGTCTGTAGATAGCGCATCTCATCATCGTCCACAGCCAGCACTTCAGGCACAGGCAGGCTGAGTGAGAAGAAATGGCGAGCCAGTGTGACAAAGGCATGATTTTCCTCCCTGCTGGTTCCCACGCATCCTATCACGCTTTGCCCATAGCCATCGGTGAGGCGATAGTAGCAGCGGTTGCTGCCAGCAGCGGGCAGTTTTTCTGTCTGTCGAGGTTCCTCACCTCTCCATCGCCGATAGAGTTCCCTGAGTTGTTGCATACGTCTACTGAAGTGTTACGGCCATCAGTCCAATGACGACATCGTTCGACAGTGTGCGTAGCGTCAGGCTCTTCAATTTCTTACTGGCATTGAGAGGCATGCGCAACATCTGTGCAGCACCACTGGGGATTTCCCTGCCGTAGACACCAGGAATATTGAGGTCACGTCCCAGGTCACGGCTCACGTCTCCTGTTGCCAGGCTGATGCGATAAGGCCTGGGTTCCAGTGTCTGGAAAGCCTGTCCGTCAATATAGTAATCCTGTTCGATGGGGCACCAGTTCTCCGGATTGCGCAGTCGTAGCGTGTCGCTGGTGCGATCCTGATAAGTCACCACCACCAGTCCGTTGTCGATATGGCACTGCATGTGGTTGGTGCTGCCCGCCATGAGCAGGTATGCCGACGTTGCATTGCCCTTGAGAGGTATGGTGATGCTGTCGGGATAGTTGTTCCACAGACTGGTATAGGCGATGTTATTGCCCGTTGCCGTCGAGCGGAAGGGGATGCCCTTGAGTGTGAGCATGCCCGCCTGTACCTTGGTGCGCAGTCCGGCATCGTCGATGGTAGGAGTATAAAGAGGATGACACCACTCCCCTACTCCCTGTACGGGTATCTCGAGCGACGTTGACTGCGGACGTGGAGCCAGATAGCGATTCTTGAAGATATCGTCCACCTCGGCATTCCACAGGCTGTTCATGGCCACATGCACATATTTCTTCGAGGCCACAGGCTCTTCCAGTCCCAGCTCCCTGGGGGAATATGGTGCCACATGCTGTAGTACGGCCGTGGTTTCCCGCTCCACATCAGTCTGCGTGAAGTCATCATATTCTATCACCTGATGCTCCTTGTTGTTGCCCACGTGGTCACGATACTGTCCACCGTCCATGTTCTGTCGCACCACAATCTGCAGTGGCTGACGGAAGTGCTGGCTGATCTCAATTCTCACCTTGCCCCCCTTACGAGTGAAGGTATAGTCGATATAGGGAGTCTTCAGCGATGCCTTGTCCCACGACTGTGGGAATCCCGGCCGTATGATGCACTGTCCGTAGAGAGCCTGTGGAACGACCCCGAAGAGTCCCTGTATCAGCGTCCGCGATGAGATGCCGATGCAGTCTCCAAAGTCACGATAGCACTCACCACGTGCAGCATCGAAGTGCGAAAGCTGTCCAAAGTTGGCTGGCGACTGCCCATAGTACATCTGGTCGAGGATGTTGGCACGCATCAGCCTGAATGCCTCTTCCTGCCTTCCTGCCTCGTAATAAGCCAGTGCCGTATGCATCACCTCGGCCGCTGCTACGTTGTTGATGCTCCACGAATAGGGCAGCCAGTTGCTGGTGGCAATGGTCTGGTAGACGGAGTCGACGGTGAAGTGCGGGATCTCCCTGTCGATATACTTCGTGGCCTGATAAGCCTGCTCTGGCGTACATGCCCCGCAGTCGATAGGTGTGTAAATGCTCCATACGGCAGCACTCTCGTGAACACGCTTCAGTCCCATGCCGTCCTGATATTCTGCCCAGTGCCCCCGCTGCGGCAGCCACAGCCGTTCGTTCATGGCCTGCAGGATGGCCGCAGCCTCCTGACGGTATGGCTCGGGGTTCTCGCCTATCAGCTCGGCAATGCGTGCTGCGAGCAGATTGCCACGATAGTTGTATGCCGAACTATGTGTCACGGCACCACCATTATAGTAGAGGGCATCACTGGCCCATATACAGCAGTAGGCATCGTAGAGATGGTCGCCATCAGCATCGAAGTTGCGTTTCTCCCAGGCCAGATGCCGCTCGATCACTGGCCACATCTTGCGCATGTAGTCCAGGTCGGCATCATACTGGAAGTGCCAGAGCAACTCGTCGATATAGTTCAGGTTCATGTCGTAGTGATGCATCTGGTTGTTACGCTCAGGATTTCTGCAGATATAGCCGTTGCTGTACATCTGCGTACCCCATTTCTTCTCTGCCCGTGCCATGTTCATGGCCAGGTCCTGTGAAGGACTGTCAATGGTAGGTGGCACCTCTGTGACCTGACTCTTGGCATAGGCATCGAAATGGCTGATGGCCCGTTCGTTCCACCCCAGCACATCACCAGCATAGGCAGCCCGCCATCCCGCCAGCGGCATGCGCCAGCCTATGCATCCGTGCAGCCACGTCTTGCCGTCCCAGTCGCCATCGGCAGCCATCACCAGTGCTCCTCCCAGGGTGTTGATATAGGGGTCGGGAGTACTGAACTGCACACGCTGGGCCAGTTGCTTGTTGTAGTCCACGGCATCGTTGAAAGCCTTGAAGGCATCGCCGTCGTGCATGAAATAGATGGAGTCGCGACGCATCACGAGATGTGCAAAATTACTGCTTCGTGTGGCCTTGCCCACCACAAGTCCTTCTTCTGTTGGCGAGGGCTCGAAGACACCAGGCTTGTCGGCACCGATATCACCATTGCGACTCATCTTCTCATTGGCAATCTTGCAGAGCTTGACCTTCACCTCGAGCTGCCGTCCTTTCAGCCCGTCGCAGATGAACTGCCAGATCGCCCCCTCTACATCGTGGAGTGCCACCACATGAACACGCACGATGCCGTTGCCGATATGGTTCCAGCGATGATCACCCAGCAGATATGTACGCATACCATTGCGATAATACGACTTGCAATAGTCTGTCGACTCTAGTGGTACACCCTCTATCTCGAAACGCACACTCTTATGATGTCCCTTCTGTGCTACGGCAAAGATAGGACGGTCGCTGGTTTCGATGCGATAGTCAGACCATCCACCATAAAGGGCACGGGTGAATCGGTTAATGCCGTTCTCATTGATAAAGGCATCGTCCTGAGGAAAATATTGCATCCAACGCACTGTACCTCGACGGTCGTCATTGTACGACTGAAGAGCCCCGGCAATGGTTTGTGACACACACGTCAGACAGGGAAACAGAAAAGCAGACAAAAGCAAAGAACGTCTCATGCCTTCTCCTCCTTTCTCTTTTTCCACCAGTCGACCACAAGATTCTCGATTACTATCAAGAGTATCAGAATGCCAAGAGACATCCAGAAACTCGCTGTTAAATTATACACAACCAGGCACACAGTGAAAGTGATGACCCAGCGCAAAATAAAATGCCAATTCATACAAGGGGCAAAGGTACATATTTTTGTTGAAACATGCAAAAATCAAGACGATTATGTAGATTCAGATCTGAAAAAAAATTGAGAATAGCCAATTCTTGGTTTTAGATAGGTGTTGGTTCTAATAGTACAAGAAACGAATGGGAACACACGCCATCAAGGAGTATGAGATCTCAAGACTTGATTTGCTTTCCCTTCACCCTTCACTCTTGTCATTAACAGGACAGAATGGAAGGAATTGGCAATCTCACTATCATATTTCAAGTTTAAAGACCTCCTTTTTTTGAGTGCACTGGAAATATTTTTTGAGTGCACTGGAAATATTTTTTGAGTGCACTGGAAATATTTTTTGAGTACACTGGAAATATTTTTTGAGTACACTGGAAATATTTTTTGAGTACACTGGAAATATTTTTTGAGTACACTGGAAATATTTTTCGAGTGCACTGGAAAAAAACGGTATACACTGGGGGAAAACTAAAACAAATTAAACGAGGGAGAAAAGTCCTCATTGCCACAAGGCAAACAAGAATGAGACATAACAAATAAGTATTGCTATATAGAAGTGTGCAATGAAACGATTGTTGTCGCTGCCATCCTTGCTGCTCATGCCTAACGTACAACAAAGAAGGCATGCCCACTATGGGACATGCCTTCTGTCTACGGTAAAAAAGTTGATGATATAATTACATCATGCCACCCATTCCAGGATTAGGCATTGGCATTGCAGGCTCCTTCTCGGGCTTGTCAACAACCAGGCACTCGGTAGTGAGGAACATGCCAGCAATGCTAGCTGCATTCTCCAGAGCTACACGAGCCACCTTAGCGGGGTCGATAATACCCACCTTGCGCAGGTCTTCATATTGGTCGGTACGGGCATTGTAACCATAGTCACCCTTACCCTCACGTACTTTCTGCACGACGACGGCACCTTCTGCACCACCATTCATGGCAATCTGACGCAGCGGCTCTTCGATGGCACGGCATACGATGTTGATACCCGTCTGCTCGTCAGCATTGTCACCCTTCAGAGCTGCCAGTGCTTCCTGAGCACGGATGTAAGTGGTACCACCACCAGCAACGACACCCTCTTCGATGGCAGCACGAGTAGCGCAGAGAGCATCGTCTACACGATCCTTCTTCTCCTTCATCTCTACCTCACTGTTGGCACCGACATAGAGTACTGCCACACCACCTGCCAATTTGGCAAGACGCTCCTGCAACTTCTCCTTGTCATAAGAACTGGTAGTGATTTCAATCTCTTTCTTGATCTGAGCCACACGGTCCTTGATAGCCTGGCCATCACCACCACCATTCACGATAGTTGTATTGTCCTTCGACACGGTCAGTTTCTCGCAAGTGCCCAGCATCTCGAGTGTAGCCTGCTCCAGTTTCAGACCCTTCTCCTCGCTGATCACCGTGCCACCAGTCAGAACGGCAATATCCTCGAGCATAGCCTTACGACGGTCGCCAAATCCAGGAGCCTTCACAGCACAGATTTTCAGACCACCACGCAGACGGTTGACAACCAGCGTGGTGAGTGCCTCAGAGTCTACATCCTCTGCGATGACAAGCAATGGACGTCCACTCTCGGCAGCAGGCTGCAGGATAGGCAGGAAGTCCTTGATGTTCGAGATCTTCTTGTCGTAGATAAGGATATAAGGATTGGCCATGACGCACTCCATCTTCTCAGAATCGGTAACGAAGTATGCACTGAGATAGCCACGGTCGAACTGCATGCCCTCAACCACACCGATGTGTGTGTCGCGGCTCTTCGACTCCTCGATGGTGATAACACCGTCTTTCGACACCTTGCGCATAGCCTCTGCCAGTAGTTCGCCAATTTCCTTATCGTTGTTAGCACTGACAGTAGCCACCTGCTCAATCTTGTCATAGTTGTCGCCTACGACCTCTGCATTCTCCTTGATATGCTCGACAACCGTGCTGACAGCCTTGTCGATACCACGCTTCAGATCCATAGGATTGGCACCTGCGGTGACATTCTTCAGCCCCTCGCTGACGATGGCCTGTGCCAGCAGTGTAGCGGTGGTGGTACCATCACCAGCATCATCGCCAGTCTTGGATGCCACACTCTTCACCAACTGTGCACCAGTATTCTCGAAATGATCTTCGAGCTCAATCTCCTTGGCTACAGTGACACCATCCTTGGTGATCTGAGGAGCACCGAACTTCTTCTCGATAACAACGTTACGACCCTTTGGGCCAAGTGTAACCTTCACAGCATTAGCCAGCTGATCAACGCCCTGCTTCATCAGTTCGCGGGCTTCAATATTGAATTTGATTTCTTTTGCCATTTCTTTATAATACTTTTTAATAAATAACTCTTGTGTTTAGGGGAAACCGACAAGCAATTGCCCGATTAGCAAATGATGGCGAGCACATCGCTCTGACGCATCATCAGATATTTTGTACCCTCGAGTTCAATCTCAGTGCCCGAGTATTTTCCATAGAGCACTTCGTCTCCCTCTTTCAGGATCATCTCTTCATCTTTGGTACCCTTGCCTGCAGCCTTTACAATGCCACGTAGGGGTTTCTCCTTTGCAGTATCAGGAATAATGATACCGCCAACTTTTTCTTCTGCCGGTGCAGGAAGTACGAGCACACGGTCGGCTAATGGTTTGATGTTCATAGTTGTTTTGATTTTATGAATGAATTATACATTATATTATAATAAACAGGCGGAGCTATTATTACTGCTCCGCCAATCATTCTGCCAAAAGTGTGCCAAATGGAACGAGGCTGACAATGTGTCAGCCTCGTTTTCCAATTAATGCAACTGGAAATAGCCTTGATATAGCCTACGACCTTTATGGTACAGTTCAAACCGATACTGTCCCGCACTGTATGTAGACGTCGTTTCATTGCCCCATCCGTTGAGCCACTCACCTTGATTTCTTTCGCCAACAACGACACTGATAGAAGCCTTATTGGTGTAGCCATAAGGAGAATTGGAGCTGGAATTCAGCGAGCCATCAGGATTATAGATCTTATAATATAGTTCGATAGCCGTTAGCTCATGCCCGTCTGGCATCAGAGAATTGTAGATGACCTTCGGGAAGAGATAGCGCATGCTGGAGGCATAGAGGGTGGAACCCACTTCATTGATGTCTGTGCCATCTCTCTGGCAATTGGCAAACTGCACATCTGTCACATCCAGGAATCCCATTTGCTCGGCAATATTATTGCGCATTTCCTCCAACTCCGTATTGTCTGGCAATACCTCTACGGCACTATTAACCAAGTCATATGCCTCTTTGTATTCATCACGTGTCATCAAGTTGCGGGCCTCGTCAATACATTCCTCCAGCTTTTCGTCAGCAGCCTTGGCATAGCGTTTCTTCAGATTGTCGTAGTGATTATACACATCAGGCATCACTCTTCCATGGATATCATCCATATCCTCGATGTCTGACAGCGGTTTCTTTGCTTCCAGCAACTCTTGAATATTGTCGGCATCCTTGATAATATCCTCGCACTCAGCCACCAGCTCTTCATATTCCTCCCTGTCTGCTTCGGCAGCCTTCTCTTCCGGGCTCTTATGGAAGAACAGGAAATAGGCACCAACACCGATGCCAGCCAGCAAGAGGACAGCAAGCAGATATTTCCACCATCCGCTACCCTTTTTCTTTGAGCCATTCCCTTCAACACCGTCAGGCAACTTCGTACTATTGTCGTCTTGCCCGCTCAGTTGTGTTGCCGCATTGTCTCCGTCTTCCGGAACAGGTGCTACAGGCTGACCATTTACATCGTAAGGCTGTTGATTGCCCTGTCCGACAGGCTGTTCTACAGGCTGAGCAAGAGGCTGTGCGAGAGGTTGAGGTGCTGGCTGCAACTGCAACTGCTGTTCTATCATCTCTACAGATGCCGGACGCTTGTTACGCGAAGGCTCCATCATCCACCTGATCATGCTTTGCATAGACTGGCTCATGTTTGGTGGAAAGTAGAAAGCTCCTCCCTCGGCAATAGCAGTCGAGGTTGGCGGTTGCTGGAGTGTCTGCATATAATAGAGTGTGGCACCCAGGGCATAGAAGTCTGTCCACGGGCCGAATTTCTGCATATCCTGTTCAACCTGCTCCACGGGTGCATAGCCAGGGGTGTAGCACATGGCCGACGATGTCTGGCTACCACTCTTGCTGATCTGCTTGCTGGCTCCAAAGTCAATAAGGTAGGCAGATCCACTATTATCAATCATGATATTACCCGGTTTTATGTCCAGATGCCAGATGTTCTGTGAATGAACAGTCTTTAGGGCATCGAGAAACTGCGGAAGCAATTTCCACGTCTGCTGCTCACTGAAAGGACGTCCTGTACGTTTCATCAAATCGGCCAAAGACTCTCCATTAATAAAATCCATGACATAATACACTGTGCCATTCTCCTCGAAGAGGTCGTGTACCTTGACGATATGCGGATTGTTGAGTGCACGAAGACGGATAGCCTCTTTCTTGAACTTCTCTTTCTGGCTGTCGTAGGAAGAATGATTGTCGGGCACGCTCACAGTCACGGCAGCCCCATTCCTGACATTGACGCCACGCATGAAGAACTCCTTCATGGCATAGACCTCATTGAATGCCACATTTCTTACCAGATAAGTATTTCCGAAACCGCCCGAAGACAAAGGCCGTTCAATGCGATAAGTACCATTGCGAAGCATGGTACCCTGTGCCAACATGTTATTGATATCCATCTTTTATATGTCTTATGTTAGGGTTATTTTAATAATTCCGTACAAAGATAATGCTTTTTTCTGATGCAGGCAAACATTTTCAGATTATTTTGCAACTGCCTCGAGAATATCGAGGTCTACAATGCGCAGCTCTACCTTCCCAGGCATGGCCTTCAGCCTGTCGAATTCCCCAGCATTGCCACCTGCCAGTTCCTTCACGTCGCCAAATTTCCCGCTGTCCATCACAGGAGCAATCATGCGTATAGTCAGACGATCGGATTTAACGGGTTGTTCTATCTTGACATGGGCATAGCCAAGAGTAGCCTCTGTTACACCTTGCCAGACCAGTTTCTTGCCGGCATAGATTTCTAATGGATAGCACTTGTTACGCCATCCTGTCATCTTCATTGTCAGCTCACTGACACAAGCCTTCCGATTCAGGCGATATGTCACCCATGCGTTTTCTTTCTCACCATCACTCTTCCACTCCGACAACTCGTTGTCATCATAAGTATTACCTATCGTCTCAGCATTGCTGCCTGCCTTGGCATCAACGACAGCCAGGCTGACAAACGTATCTTCATAGCTTGGGGTTGCTGGGGTCTCGCCACGACTAAGACGGCAAGGCAACGTACGCTGTGGCAGATAATGCTGTACGACGACGGGCTGTGTCTTTACTGCCAGATAGGCAGGTTTCAGACCTTCGGCCTGTACGCTAAGACCAATCTCGCCAGCATTGGTGGTTGAACGCACCAGCACACGGTTGACGCCACACTCCACAGGCAGCGACATATGGCCCACATAGTTGTCGCTCGAATTCTTCTTGTTGGAAGAATCAAGCAACGACTTGTCGCGATTCTTATCATCCTGCTGGAACTGCTTGTTGTCACGAGTAGCCAAGCCACCGATCCACTTTCCTTCACCCCACAACTGGAAATTCACCATGTGATTGTCCAGGGGGCAGCGACGTCCCTGCTTGTCGACGACCTCGACCTGTACCAATACCATGTCAGCACCATCTGCCTTCATACCCTCAGGATTCTCTATTGCTGTCAGTTTCAGCTGAACGGGCTCGCCTGCCGTCTCCAGTTTATAGGACGAATGGGCAGCAACAGCTTCCAGGGTGCCAGCCTCATACTTCACATTACGGAATGTGTACAGCCAGTTCATGGTACGCTCGCCCTTGCCAAGCGACTTGCCATTAAGGAACAGTTCCACCTCGTCGGCCGACGAGACGACATAGACATCCTTCACCGTGCCGGCATCATAGTTCCAATGCCCGATAATGTAGGTACGTTCGTTTTCAGGACTCACCCAGCCGTCCCACATCACCTGATGTGCGAAGAAGGCATCCTTGGGTATACGCATGGGATCTGTGACACCACTCATGCGATAGTTAGACTCACCACGGTGATGGGTATTAGTATCGCTGAACACAATCTTCACACCACCGCTGCTGACCCGACGTCCTGTACCGGGACGTTCTAGCCAGTACTCATACCACCGTTCCACCATCTGACGGGCAAACCTGTCCATATTCTGATTATATTCATAAGCCGGGCGACCACGATAGAGAGGACCATCACCATGCTTATGATAAGGATAGGAATACTCATCCCAGTACTTGCGCAAACCCTCATCCCTGCAATACTCCATAGCCCAGACAGGCTTGTTGCCACTCTTGTTGATATAGAGCATCTCACCACCATACTCGGCCTCGTCGATATCAAGCATCTCACGACTGCCGATAGCACGACCTCCACAAGGGTCATACTTGTCGCGAATAGCTTTCAACTCAATCATGTGCTCACGGCTGATGCTCTCGTTACCTCCCTCATAGAAGATGATACTGGGGTTGTTGCGGTTGTAGATGATGGCATCGCGCATCAGCTGTGTACGCTGTTGCCAGCGGGCTCCATCAACATCCTTCTCGGCATCGCCGGCTGGCATAGCCTGGATAAGCCCCACTCTGTCACACGACTCTATATCCTGCTTCCAGGGGGTGATATGCATCCATCGCACCAGATTGCCCCCCGACTCCACCATCAAGGCATTCGAATAGTCGCTCAGCCAGGCAGGTACGCTAAGACCTGTGCCTGGCCACTCGTTACTGGTTCGCTGTGCATAGCCATGCACCATCAGCACACGATCGTTCAGATAGAACAAGCCGTTCCTGAATGCTGTCTTCCTGAATCCCGTACGGGTGAGCACCTCATCGGCATCTGCTGTAAGATTGTCTGCAGAAGCATCTTCTGCGAGATAGGTTTTCACGGTATACAGATAGCCATATCCCCACGACCAGAAATGCAATCCTGTCAACTTCTGCTGAATGCTCACCGAACGGGTCTCGCCAGCTGTCAGGGTGACACTCTCTCCGGCAAATTGTGCCACCACTTTCTGGTTGGCATCCATGACCTTGGCCGTCAGCCTGAATGTACGGTCCTTGCTATCCTCGTTCTTCACCTCAGCATCGACATGGACGACAGCCTGCCGATTGGCAATATCGAAATCGCTGGCATAGATATAAGTACCTGTCGTTCCGAGATTGCTATAGAGAGGAAGTGTCTGATGCAGTTTGTCTGTCAGATGCAGGAACACATTCTTCGGGAGTCCGCCATAGTTGGCATTGAAATTGCGATCGTTCCACTGATAGCGGCTATTCAGGGTACGATCGCGATAGGTCCAGCTATTGTCGCAACGAACAGCCAGCACATTCTCTCCTGCCTTTGCATAGGGTGTCAGATCGAAGCCAAAGGCCATCACGCCATTATCAGAGAAGCCAACCTTCTGGCCGTTAAGCCATACGTCTGCCCCGTGACGGGCTCCTTCAAACTCAATAAAGACCTTACCCTTCAGATTCTGTTCTGTAAGTGTGAAATGCTTACGATACCAGCAGATGGTATCCGTCAGATCGACGATATCCTTTCGGAAGGCTTCATCACCATTGAAGGCAAAGGGAAGTGTCACCCCCATCCATGCGGCATCGTCGAATCCTGGGGTTTCGGCCTTCTGATAGTCACCTATGGCTAAAAGCCAGCCAGCATTGAAGTTCAGCTTCTGCCGTTCCACAGCACTCAGGGTGAGCGAAAATACTGCTGCTAATAACGTTAACGATAGTTTCTTCATTTGTTTTAGTAATTG
This sequence comes from Prevotella sp., assembly GCA_024684515.1. Lineage (GTDB taxonomy): Bacteria > Bacteroidota > Bacteroidia > Bacteroidales > Bacteroidaceae > Prevotella. The sequence goes on along the minus strand of JAIKWS010000081.1, from coordinate 10,749 downwards.
TTTGTTTAAGTATTCGTTTGTTTTTAGTATTCGCTTGTTTTTATGCTATTGAATGTATCAATATTTGATTTTCATAAAAGGGCGGTACGAAACCACATACCGCCCTTTTATATGATTAGAAGAAACGGAAGTCTCCAAAGAGATTAATGAAATCGTCATCCAAGCCCATAGGATCGGATGCTGCCGGAGCCCCCAGCTCACCGCTACCACTTACTACGAGCAATGTTGGAGATAGCAACTTAATCACTTCTGTCGAGGGGGAAATATATGTCTTTTTCATTTTACGATTACTTTTTTGTTGTTATGAATATAGATGCCTTGCTGTCTAGGAGTGCCCTGATGCAGTTGTCCGTCGAGCGAATACCAGACATTGCTTTCTGTTGCGTCATCAGCAATGGTGGTGATGCCCGTCACTTCGTCATCTCCAATTACGACACGCAGACGAGCAGGAGCGCCACTAACCTTGAGGTAGGCACGGAAAGGAGGAACGAACGATCCTGCCTTCACCTTGAAGAACTGTCCCTGTTCAAGACCATTCTCCGTCTTGGCGGCAAAGCCATAGATATCAGTAGGATCTGTGGTCCAGTCAATACGCTTGAAGGTGCCATACAGTTCGCCATTGCTGGCAGAAGGACTACCAAGACCATTTACCGAAACATCATGGGCAACAAGGTTCGTTGCATCGGCTGCCGGCACAAAGATATAGGGAGTATTGTCAGCAATATCACTACTCTCGGGGTCGTTGAAAAGAGCAGCATCGCCACTGATTTCCTTAAAGGTATGGAAAGTACCAAGAACAGATGCCTGGTCTGCTGGGATGCTGAATGGCAGGAACACGGTAGCTTTCTTACCTGCTGTGAAAGTACGATTCAGAGTGACGGTAGCTGCCTTGAAGCTTATTGCAGCAGGAGCCATGAAAGTATTTCCCTCATCCAAGGTCAGCTCATTGCACACACCGTCTACAATCACATTGGGTTGATCGTTGGCGTTATTTTCTTTAGGAAGATAGATATATGTTGCATCTGGGAAGCCGTAGAAGACGTTATAGTCTATTGAACGGTCAACCCACATATCCTTGACTATGGTGCCAGACAAATCGACATAACGGATGAAGGACTTGTCAGTAATCTCGTCAAACACATCTGCACCCAGCTCGGAAATGACGTATTCCTTTTCGGAGCCACCAGACATGAGAGGAGCATCAACGCTACGGGCCGGAGCCTGAGCGGATCCTGCTTCTGCAGATGAAGATACCGATAAGGTAGACATTTCCACATAAGGAGTCGTGGGGTCATAGCCAACGGCAGACAATGCATATACAGATGCTGTCTGATTAAAGCCCACCGTATTGATCAAGGCAGAAGAGTTGGCCTTATAGCCCGTTACCTTCACCGATGTCGTCTGCACCTTTTCATGCCGAGGACCATTGGCACGACTTGCATTTGACTCCTTGTCCAGCTGATAAATAAGCAATGCAACAGGTGTTGTACTAACGACTTTGTACGTAGCACCTTTCGTCAGAGTCAAGGTGGTAGCGGCTACCCTGGCATGCAGTTCGCCATCACCTTCCATATCAATGGAAAAATAGTTTGTTCCTGCTGGCAGCATCATGGTCATACCCTTGAAGGCATCATTAAACGCTGTGCAGCCCGGCATCAAGCCATCCAATGCGCTCACCTCCTCGTCTGTCATACCAACTTTGAGAACGATACCTGCAGCGGCAGTTCCACCACTAACATTTTCTTTCTCGCCATCACTGGTATAAAAATATCCCTGTTCATCATTCAGTGTGTAAAGTACATTATTGATGACGACGCCATCCAGATTGCTATAAGAAGCGGGAGTAGCATTTGAAAATACTTCTTCTACGCTGATATCTTCCTTATTGATGATAGGATTGATAACAGCCTGAGTAGAGACAGTAAAATTGTCAGTACCCTGAGTCAGCTGAAGGTTATTCAGATAGACAGGATCATGTTTATTGTAAAAGACGACAAGACTATCCTCTTTAGGCACATCGGTAAAGTCGCTATATCTCTCAAATGTCAATGATCCCGGGTTGTTCTCGTCTGTAGTGAATGTCAGTGTCTCGGCTGTCTCTGGGCTATCAAACACGATAAATCTGTTATTCGACTGCATCGTGACATCACCGCCCAGGTGTATTTTCAGGCGAGGTATATATGACTTGATAGCCATCGTGTCGCATCCTAGTTCACAACCATTATAATTCTTATAGAAGATAAGCGTGGAATCCGTTGGATTGAAACTCATCGGGAAGTCTTCTACTGGACGTTCGCAGTTTACATTATTGACATCAAATTTCTGATTCCACACGAACACGGACAGATAGGGAGATACCATCCTGATCGTTATTTTCCGTATGCAGATATTATCCGTTGTATTGCCTGGATTGTATACAAATCGCAGATATTCATCATAGCCAACCCCGCCAACGACTACCGGTTCCTTGAAATCCAGGGTGTATGTATTCATCGAGGTGCCAAGCGTTATGGTACCTTTCTCTATGTAGGAGTCAGGATCTTGGGATGATATATCCTGCACCTTGAAGGAGACAGAAGCATTATCCGTACTCGAATAGCCATCTATTTCGACAGAGATGATTTCACCTGTGAGACTATACATTGAAGTCAGCGAGACCAGGCCTGTAGCACTTTCACCATCTACGGAAAGAACAACTGTGCTGTTATTTTCGTTATAAAGTGAGATGCCATCATTTACAATCCAGTTTGCACCTTCGTCGGTTGTAATCTCAGGTCCATAATTGCCATTCACGACACCTGTCACTGTTGAGGTAACCTCATAGGCCTGTGCTAGTTTAGGAACCACCATCAGCGCAAGGATAAGCAACCATGTTCTCCAAATAGTTTTGCGTAACAATCTTTTCATAATTATCTCTTTTTTAGTTTTAGTTCTTGATAGGTAAAGTGTATATAAAGCGTGCACCATCAGTATAGTCTGTATCAAGGACGATATCGCCACCTAGCCTGCGGGCAATGCTACGAGCCACCGTAAGACCGATGCCTGTACCATCGTAGTATTGATCCAGCTGCACGAACTCTTCAAAAATGCGTTCGGCTTCCTCTGCCGGCACACCAATGCCGTTGTCTTCGACAGTGAACACCAACCGCTGTTTCTCTTCTTCCGTGGCGACGGCAACAGACAGTGTGACTTGGGCTTTTGCCGTGACTGCTGCAGCACCTCCCGCAGCCTCTGCTGGATGAGTGAACTTCATCGCATTGTCCAGCAGCAGTACCAATGCGCGAGTGGCCTGTTGCAGATTGGTACGCAGCATCGCCATCTCTGCCTCTGGAGCTAGCTGAAGGTCAAATGTCAGATGGCCAGCCTGGTAAATACCACTCTCGTCAGCAGCCTGGGCAGCAATCTGCACGGCCAGTACATCGTCCTCACGAGGAATATCGGCATCACTGCTTGCCTCTGCCAGTTCCAGCATCTTGTTCACTAGATTAGTAATACGGAGGGTGTTGTCACTGATGCCCTGCGTCACCTCTTGTTTCATGGCATCGTCTAGTTCCATGCCCGATGTCAGAATCTGCGTAAATCCGCTCAGGATATTCAGGGGTGTACGGATCTCGTGGGATATCTGCTGTATGAAATCGCTTTTCATACGCGACGACTCCACAGCCTTATCATAGAGATTCAGTGCCTCCTCGTAGCCCTGTCCCATGCTGTCGAACATCATGCTCAGTTGCTCATAATCCGCTTTTAGCTGCGCATACTCATCTTGCAGCTGGCGGTAGTCCTCTGATAGCTTGCTACTTTCCAATTCTTTTTCCCTTTAGAAATGCCTGTTATTCTGCTCTCTGCTCTACGGTCATAAACTTGGTGAATCCCGTCATTGCCAGCACCTTGTATATTTCCGGACTGACATTGGTCATCTTAAATTTTCCTCTTTTCATCATCACGGCACGCATGGTTTTCTGAATGATACGTAGTCCCGAGCTGGCCATATAGTTCAGTTCTGTACAATCCATCTCCAGGTCAACTCCCTGTTCCTGTAATGCAGGTTCTATGTCTTTCTCAAACTGTCCGGCATTCATCGTGTCAATACGCTTATCGGTCTTGATAATGGTCTTACCGTTTTCCTTTACAATCTGTGTCATAATCTATTATGTTTTAATGTTTTTGTTATCAATCATTTATCAAATTTCTTTTTTCATTGTCAACAAGTTCTTTCCTTCCAGACGCTGATAGGTCACCTTGTTCATGATGTTCTTCACAATGAAGATGCCCATGCCGCCTAGTTCTCTTTCAGCAGGGTTGGCATCAATGTCAACATCGTCCTTCAGTGTCGGGTCAAACTCCCTTCCCTGATCGCTGAGCACAAAGGTCAGTTCCTTGCCATCGCTCTCAGCCAACAGTTCGATAGTGGCATCGGTACCTTCTGGATATGCATAGAAGATGACATTCGACACCATTTCCTCCATCACTAGATTCAGGTTCATCTGTAGCTCCATACCCAGCCCCAGTTCCTCGCCAATCTCTTCTACGAAGCTAGCCACTCGCTCTAGCTCGCCTACTTGGTTCTTGATTTGGATTTCTTTTCTCATATAGTATGCATTTTAGTTATTGAGTTTCTTCACCTTCAGGCATATCATCGTAAGGTCGTCGTTGGGGTCAGCACCATTACGATGTTGTTCCACTGCGTCTACCAGCATCTCTATGGTCTGCTGGGCACTGTTGAAAGGATGTCCGTTCAGGATGTCCAGCATCTTCTCGTCGCTGAACTGCTCCTGCTCGGTATTCTCGGCCTCATTCAGACCATCAGTATATACAAATAGGGGTTGCTCACGTATATCTGACAGCTCCTCGCCTATGTACTCTAGTCCTGGCCAGAGGCCTATTGGCGCATTGGGCTCCATCTCCAAGAAGGTGAAATGCCCGTCTGTGCCTATGGCTGGGGGGTTGTGTCCGGCATTGCAGAAGTCCAGATGACCAGTGGGCAGGTCGACGAGTCCCAGGAACATCGTGACGAACATACCCTGTTCGTTATCCTCGCCCAGCTCGTCGTTCATGCGTGTCGCTATCTCTGCCGGCTGCAGCTGCTGCTTTGCCAATGTGCGGAACAAACGGGTAGCCTGAGCCATGAAGAGTGAGGCCGGCACCCCCTTGCCACTGACGTCACCCAGTGCAAAATAGAGCTTGTCGCCGATGACCAGGAAGTTATACAGGTCGCCACCCACTTCCTTGGCTGGAGTCATCGAGGCAAAGAGATCGAGGTCTGAACGCTCGGGAAAGACATTAGGCACCATCGACATCTGTATGTCACGGGCAATGCGCAACTCGCTCTCTATGCGTTCCTTGGCGGCAGTAGTTTCCTCGATAACCTCATTGGCGGCCTGCAGGTCGTCATAAGCCACCTGCAACTCACCATGTGCCTGCTTCAGCTTGCGGGCGGCACGGATACGGAAGAAGAGGAAGATAGCCAGTGACAGCAGGACGACAGCGACGACAATGATGATGAAGCGGAACTGGTCGCGTTCCTTTTCCATCTGCAGACGTTCGTTCTCCATTGCCTTCTCGTCGAGCTGGTACATCGTATTCATCTCGTTGAGCTGCTCCTTTGTATCCTGAGCATTCAGCGAGTCACTGAGCAGATAGAGCTCTTGATAAAGCACGGCAGCCTCCTCATGGCGATTCAGTCCCTGCAGGATTTCGGCACGCTGCTCCATCACCATCAGCCTTACGGACTTATCGCTGCTGGTCTCCAACTGCTGGATACGCTGATCGTTATAGTCAAGGGCATCATACAATCGTCCCTGCATCAGTCGCAGCTGTCCCATGTAGTAGAGCCATTTTTGGCCAAGATAGCTATCAACCGTACTGATGTGGCTTCGTGCCTCGGATAGATTCTGCTCTGCCTCAACGAGTTTGCCCTGTCCCAGGTTTGCCTGTACGCATGCAAAATAGTAATAAGCCCAGTTCACGTCGGCACTGGGATTGCCCTCCAGATGGCGTTTATCAATATAATCCACCAGAAAGTCATACCACTGATGAGTAACCTGTTCCAGTCGGTCATAGGCTTTCATGTCGTTCAGGGCATTGCAATAGAATGTATAGGTATCCGGTAGCGCTGTAGGAAGGGGATTCTGCTGTGAGAGCAGGTCGATTGACTTCTGGAAGACGTCTATGCACTGGTCGAAATTCCGCATGTTGGCATAGGCCGAACCCATGATACTGTAGGCAAGACCCATGCCGAAGGTGTTGTTCCTGCTCTTTGCGTACTCATACATCTCCTCCGTCTCACGGAGGCCCAGCTTGTTCTGATTGAGGAAGATATAGGTATTGGCAATTCGCGACCACATCTCATAATAGACTGGCCAGATCTCCAGCTCACTCACCCTTTGCATGTCGCGAGGTACGGCTATGAAGATAGAATCGTTCCAGTCATTGTTATAGAATAGCGTTGCACGTAGCGACAGTGCAAAGGCCTCGTCATCGTTCATCTTCTGACGGTGAGCCTCGGCAGCATAATCATCGATGGCACGCAACTGCTCTTCTGCCGACCCCTCTTCCATCACGCAATAGCAGATCTGTTCCAATGCTGGCACACGGTCTTTACCCTGCGACTGCTGAAGTTTCTGTCTCAGTTCCTGACAATTGTCAGCATACGACATACTACTCCCCCACCCCGTCAGGAGTGTGGAAAGCAATATCCATACTATCATCCTCAACCTTCTCAATCGGCTCGAGACTTTAATATCGCTGCAAAGTTACAAAAAAAAATTGGTACCGCCCCTAGGCAGTACCAACTTTTTTCTATTTGATGTAAAAAATTACTCAGCCACAAGAGTAAAGCGACGGAATGCCGTGATATTTAGCTCCTTATCCTGCTGCTTCAGCCACTGGCTGACAGTAGCCTTGTCGCCATCACCGAACTGGAACTCCTGATCGACCAGGCAGTTCTCCTTCAGGAACTTCTGCACGCGACCCTTGGCGATGTTCTCAATCATCACGGGCTTCAGCTGGGCCTCACCCTCGGTCTTTGCATCGGCAATAATCTTACGGGCCTCGTCAGCCTGCTCTGCGGTGAGCCATTTCTTGGCGATGTTGCTCTCGATGTGGTCTTCGCTATCAACAAGGTTGGGGTTGATGCCAGCCTTCTTCAGCTTCATCTCCACGAATTTCTCTACCTGCTCCAGCTTGGTCTTCTCAACGGCGGTCTTATACTCTTCGTCGAGAATCTTCTGGTCAACGCTCTGAGCATCAAGGGATACGGGCTTCATGGCAGCAACCTGCATGGCCAGCTTATGACCCACCTCAGCATTGTCCTTATTCAGCTGTACCATGGTGCAGAGCATGTGCTTGCCCATGTGGTCGTAGACCTCAACGTTGTCGCCTTCTAGCGTCAGATAGCCGTCGAGCTCCATCTTCTCGCCTGTGATACCGCTACGCTGTGTTACGATCTCTTCAGCCTTCTGTCCACCGATAGTCAGTGCCTTCACCTCGTCGATGTTCTTGCACTTGGCGGCAAGGGCTGCGTCGAGGATGCTCTGGGTCATGGCGATGAAGTCGGCACCGTTGGCTACGAAGTCGGTCTCGCACTTCACAGCTATCATAGCTGCAAAGCCGTCAACCTTCTTCACCAGTACGCAACCATTTGATGTCTCGCGATCACTACGCTTGGCGGCAATGGCCAGTCCGCGCTCACGAAGCAGTTCCTTGGCACGATCGAAGTCTCCCTCGGCCTCGGTCAGTGCTTTCTTCACATCTGCCAGGCCAGCACCAGTCATGGTACGGAGCTTCTTGATATCTTCCATATTTGGCTTATAATCCATAATCTTTTCTTACAATTTTGTGGTGTTAGAAATATATAAAACTATTACTCAGCATCCTCTTCTGCTGCGGGAGCTGACTCCTGCTCAGCTGGAGCTGCCTTCTCCTCGGCAGCGGGAGCTGCGGGCTTGCGGGCACGACGTGCACCAGCAGCACGGCGGGGCTTCACCTCCTGCTCCTCAGCATCGTCCTGGGCCTCGGCAGCCTTCTCATCAGCCTTCTCGGCCTTGCGCTCTTCCAGTCCCTCGGCAATTGCCATGCAGCAGGCATTCAGAATCACCTCAACAGAGTCCTTGGCATCATCATTGGCGGGAATGACGAAGTCAACGTTTGAAGGATCGCTATTCGTGTCAACGATACCAAACACGGGGATGCCCAGACGATTGGCCTCGCGGACAGCATTGTTCTCTTTCATCACGTCAACCACGAAGAGTGCACTTGGCAGACGGGTGAGGTCAACGATAGAGCCAAGGTTCTTCTCGAGCTTGGCACGCTGACGTGTCACCTGCAGCAGCTCGCGCTTTGACAGGTTGCCGTAAGTACCGTCCTGCATCAGCTTGTCGATGTTGGCCATCTTCTTCACAGCCTTGCGGATGGTTGGGAAATTGGTGAGCATACCGCCTGGCCAGCGCTCGATGACATACGGCATGTTAATGCTGGTTGCCTTCTCGGCACTCACTTCCTTAGTCTGTTTCTTAGTCCCTACGAAGAGGATTTTCTTGCCCTGGCGGGCGATGTTTTTCAGTGCCTCAGCAGCATCGTCAATCTTGGCGACGGTCTTGTGGAGGTCTATGATGTGGATGCCATTACGCTCGCTATAGATATAAGGAGCCATTGCGGGGCACCACTTACGCTTCAGGTGGCCAAAATGGCAGCCAGCCTGCAGAAGCATATCAAAATTTGTTCTTGCCATTGTTGTAATTTGCTTTAATTGGTTTACATTCTTTTTAATTCTTTCACTTTAGAATCAGCCAGTGGGTAGTCAGCAGAGTGAATCCCACCAGTTTAGATACTAAACTTGTCCAGCAGTGATTAACGCTTACTGAACTGGAAGCGACGACGTGCCTTGGGCTGTCCTGGCTTCTTACGCTCTACCTCACGGCTGTCGCGAGTGAGGAATCCCTGTGACTTCAGTGCCTTCTTGTCCTCAGCGTTCAGCTTCACCAGGGCACGGGCTATTGCCATGCGCAGAGCCTGGCTCTGACCTGTGAAGCCACCACCATCGAGGTTGGCCTTGATATCGTACTTCTCAGCGCACTCCAGCAGGTTCAGTGGCTGTTTCACCACATACTGAAGAATGGCTGAGGGGAAATACTCTGTTAAGTCTTTCTTGTTAATCGTTATCTTACCGGTACCTTCCGTCAGGTAAACGCGAGCTACTGAGCTCTTACGACGACCTGTTGCGTTAATTATTTCCATAGCTACCTTTATTATTTATACTGGTTAATATCAATTGCCTTCGGCTTCTGAGCCTCATGCTTGTGCTCGGTTCCCTCATAGATATACAGATTGTCGAGCAGGCTGCGTCCAAGAGGACCCTTAGGGAGCATGCCCTTCACGGCGTGCCTCAGAATACGCTCTACACCAAAAGGCTTCTTGCGAAGCTCGGCAGGAGTATTGAAGCGCTGGCCGCCTGGATAGCCAGTATAACGAGTGTAGACCTTGTCGGTCTCCTTCTTGCCAGTGAACTTCACCTTGGCAGCATTGATGATAATTACGTTGTCACCACAGTCGGCATGCGGAGTGAAGCTGGGCTTGTACTTACCGCGTATCAGCTTGGCGACCTTTGAAGCCAGTCGTCCCACCACCTGGTCAGTAGCGTCGATGACGACCCACTCTTTCTTGGCTGTCTCTTTGTTTACAGAGATGGTCTTGTAACTTAAAGTGTTCATTTCTTCGATTAATTACTAAAAAACAGTTTTTTACTTTATAAAGTTTTAATGCGAACGCCGATTCACAAACCGCGATGTCCGGCCAAAGACAAGCACTATTTACACGACGCCCAAGGGGATTCTAAGTCTCTCCCCAATAATCGGACTGCAAAGGTACTACTTTTTCGCCAATCTCAGAAAACACGATTGGGCCGAGAACCAATATTTACGATTTTTTAACATAAGAAACCTGTTCAGTCGACATTTGACACCAGAAATAAGCCTGCATGAACCATTCAAAGGGACAATGACAGCATAAGGGCGAGACGGGAAAAGGATGCCTACATTATTAATAATGTGGAGAAAGAAAGAGCGGAAACCGAGGCCGAGGATGTCGATAAGGTTCCCGCTCTGTTGTTAACTAATTCAAGTTTCTGAAGCTATTTGTACCGCATAGCGCTCCCCTCCCCTCCGCTTAGGGGAGGGGTAAGGGATGGGGGCTGCAGAACTAACTATATATACATTGTGGTTTATATATCTTTCTACTGGAATGTTGCTTACAAGCTTCAGAAACTTGAAATAACCAATCCATTGAACAGCCAGACTTTTTTGAAGTAATAAGCGGTAAGGGCCAGCTTATAGACTAAATGCAGCCTATGAAATCCCATTTCACCTTAAAATGTTACCTCATCCTTTCCTTTTCCCATCTTTTCAGGATCTGTTTCGTGCCAAAGATTACCTATTGGGCTATTAGGCGACACATAAACATTGGTACGATTGACATCTGGATTCCACTTTTGTGCATGCTGCGTATATCAAAATCGATCCCATGCTATATTATAAAATAATGTACGCGCGCAAAGAAAAACTGACACTCTTGAGGTATGAGAAATGAAGAACGCATTGACATGATGGAGCTTTTATCCAGGCCAAAAACAAAACTGTAATCTGTAATTAAGTAAAAAGCCTCACCCCTGTCTCCTTCTCCGAAGGACCAGGGGGTGAGTTCTTTGTTTAGTGCCTATTGATATGGTGACATGCAGAATGACTCGTTAATGATCAT
>JAIKWS010000077.1 GCA_024684515.1 Prevotella sp. | reverse complement strand
ATCCAAAGTAAACACTGGGGTTTCGGAGGTTTTGCATATAAAAAGAGGAAAAGGGAAAAGGGAATTCCGTGGTTTCTTGACATGCCAAGAAGAAAAAGAGAAGATAAAATCGATAGATTTCCCTTTTCCCTTTTCCCTTTTCCCTTTTAACATTTCAAGCCGACTATAATTGTATTTTGAAAATCTTTTACTTTTTCGGGCAAGCGCTAAAATTCCGAAGATGCCAGCTCTTGCAAGACTTCCATTTTTTTTGGTACCTTTGTGCTGTCAATCGGAGGACTGATTTCTTGCTCCCTTACTAGGGAAATATTTTTTCCTAGTGTGCGAGGAAAAATGGACTGGTGAGGAAGCAGGGAGAAGCCTGAGAACCCAGGGAATCCACAAGCTCTAATAAGGACCTTCTCCCCCTCTAAGTAAGCTCTAGGCATACTCTAGGCATACTCAAATGCTTGCTTAGAGTATGCCTAGAGTATGCTTAGAGCTTGCCTAGAGTATGCCTAGAGCTTTATGACGATTTCTGCTCCCTGGTAGTCAATGGTCTTGGTGGTGCCATTGGGCAAGACTATGCGGAAGACACGCTGCTGCAACATGCCCTTGTACTGACCGCTACGCTGTCCGATGGTGAGCGTGCGGGCGTTGTCGTCCCAGCGGAAAGGAATCTCGGTGAACATACCCCGTTCGTAGTTGTAGCCGTCGCCCTCGTCCTCGTAGAGGGTGAATGTGCCATTGGCTCCTGGATAGACATGCAGCTCGAGGCTGTCCCATGCCTGCTGGCTGCTATACTGCACGTCAGGACCGAAGGGAATGATGCTGCCGGCACGTACGTAGACAGGCATATCAGTGATGGGGGTTGGTCGCTGAATGGTCCTTCCTCCCTCGTGACGCTGACCTGTGAAGAAGTCGTACCACTGTGCACCCTTGGGCAGGTAGACGCTGACGGGAGCCTTGGCCTTGGCCAGGTCGGGATAGATCTCGTGCCCCCGCTTCTGGTCGTCCTTCCAGGTGTAGAGGGGATCGGTGACGGGTTTGACCAGCAGGGCATGTCCGAACATATACTCATCGTTCAGGCGGCGGGCTTTCACATCGTCGGCAAAATCCATGACCAGCGGTCGCATCATCATGCCACTATGCTGTACCACCTCACCAGCCATCGAGTAGATATAGGGCAACAGACGATAGCGCAATTTGACGGCATCGACCATAGCATCGTAGGCCCAGTCGCCCTTTTGTCCGAATTCGTATATCTCGCTGATCATCGGACTGGAACAGTGGTTGCGCATCAATGGCATGAACGTGCCCCATTGCATCCAGCGGGTCTGTAGCTCCTGTATGGCAGGATTCTTGGGGCTCTGTTCGAACTCCCAGTAGAAGAAGCCCCCCAGGTCGGTATTCCAGAAGGGGATGCCACAGAGGGTGAAGTTCAGCCCCGATGGTACCTGGTTTTTCATCTCCTTCCACGATGCGTTCACATCGCCGCTCCACGAGAAGGTGCCATAGTGCTGTAGTCCGAAGCTGCCGCTGCGTGTCATCTGTACCGATCGCTTCGTGTTGCCCTTGGTGGCACGCTGGTGGTCGTAGATGCCACGATTGGTCATCAGCGGGAAGGCATTCTTCACCGACAGCCACGAGCCGTCGTAGGTCTGATAGGCATCGGTGGTGGCATTCTCCTCGAAGTGGTCGGGCTCGGTAGAATCGGTCCACCAGGCGTCGAAGCCCATCTTATAGAGGTGGCTCAGGTATTTCCAGTAGATGTCGCGGGCCTTGGGGTTGAAGGGGTCGTAGGGCAGCACACCTTTGTTGCGTGGCCAGGTGTCGAAGGGCAGCAGGGCACCAATCTTCTCCAGCTCCTTATAGGGCTCTGTCCACGATCCGAAGCTGGCCCAGATGCTGATCATCAGGTGGGCATTGTTCTGATGGACATAGCTGACCATCTCCTCAGGGCTCTTCAGACGTGGTTCCAGTCCCTTGGCCTTGTACTCGGCAGCCAGCTTCTTCAGGTCGTCGGGCAGGAATTTCTCCCATGCGGGGTCGCCTACCTTATTAATATAATAGGGGTTCTGGAATTTCATGGCATTCCAGTTGGAGTCGCATCCCCAGTACTGCCAGTCCTGTACGATGCCGTCGAGGGGAATTTGCAACTCGCGGTACTTGTCGAGCACAGCCGCCAGCTCGTCGCTAGTCTTATAGCGTTCGCGGCATTGCCAGTGGCCCATGGTCCACAAGGGGAACATCGTGGCCTGGCCCGACAGCTGGCGGATGCCGGCAATGACGCCATCCTGTGTACCGTCGCGATAGATGAAGTAATAGTCGATGCTGTTGGCCACTTCCGACGAGAACTGCATGCCAGCCTCAGAGTCCTTGAAACGGCTCTTGCCGGCATTGTCCCAGTAGAGGCCATAGCCCCGGCTGCTGGTGATATAGGGTATGGCGATGTAGGTGTTGTGGTTCCACAGCTCCACCTCGTGACCTCGCCAGCTCATCGTCTCGTCGCGTAGCTGTCCTAGTCCGTAGATATCCTCGTCGCTGGTCAGTCGCCACGTCTGTCCAATACGCAGCTTGTCGGGGTCGGCACCCTGTTGCCGTAGGCTCAGCACAGGTGTGCCCGTCTCGCTCAGCAGCACCTCGCCCCTGGCATTCCTGAAGGTCACACAGCCTGTCTGATCATCGATGGTGGCGTTCAGGTTTGGGTGTTCGAAGGCTCCTTCGTCGAGGATGACCGAATAGCTCTTCTTTTGTGGCATCGCACCCTGACCGGGATATTTCACCACGCGTACGATGTCGTCCGAGAGATAGGTCACCCGTATGGTGACATCGTTGACTACTTTCACCTCTGCTGGTGCTGGTTTCACTTTTGCCGCTTTCGTGCCCATACCCATCATCAGGCAGAGGCTCAGCCATAACAATCTTGTGTACTTCATCGTTACTATGTTTTAGAGTTCTGAAATCGGTTGCAAAGTTACGAAATCCTTTTTGTAGCGGGCTAACACAAATGACGATTCGTCTGACACAAATGTTGAAACCCTGGTTGCAGGAGCCCGTTGTGTGGCTATTTGACCGAATATTCCGACGGTTTACAGCCAAATTCCTTCTGAAAGCATTTGCTGAAATAGCTGGGTGAGCTGAAGCCCGTATGCTCGGCAATCTCGGCAATGGTCCAGTCGCCATTCTGCAGCAGGTCGGCAGCACGGTGCAGGCGTATGCTGCGGATGAATGCCACGGGAGGCTGCTGCATCAGTGCAGTCAGTTTCTTGTAGAGTCCCGTTCGTTCCATGTACAGGTCGGCAGCCAGCTGTTCCACCCCGTAGGCGGGGTCGGCCAGATGCTGTTCCACCAGCTGTGTGGCACGGCTCATGAAATCTTTCTCCTGCTGTGTGGGCTCTGGCTGGGTGTCAGTCTGACTGGTTGTCTCTGGCTCGCCCAGTACCACCATCGTCGAGGTGTGCTCGTACTGGTTGACCTGTTCCACCAGATTCTGAATGCGCAACAGCAGCATATCCTCACGGCTCTTGCGTTGCAGACGGTGACGATAGATGATGAATGCACCACCCACGGCGGCAGCCACCACCAGGACATAGAGCAAGTAGGCCACTGGCGACTGCCACCACGGATGTCTGATGGTGAAATGGATGGTACGTAGGTGCGTGCTGTCCCAGTGATGAGGATTTGTGGTGGCCATCACCTCGAGGGTATATTCGCCTGGCGACAGTCCTACCAGCGGTAGGTAGAACACCCCCTCGTCGTCAACCAGTCGTTCGGTGGAGTCTGCCGACAGCGTGTGCCACTGGCCACCATCGCCTGAGAAGCGATAGCGGTAGCAGGTACTACGCGGGCGTACATAATTCATCGTAGAGAACAGGAAGGCCAGCGAGTTCTCGTCGTGCGAGAAAGTGAGTCGGTCGGCATAGGGTGGGGTGACGTCGAGCAGGGTGTGCCCGTCGTAGTCCTTGCCCACCACCAGCGGCTGGCCATGCAGGAAGATGGTGGTGAGGATGGGATGCACCTCGATGTCGATGGGACGGGTGTCGAACAGCCCACTCAGGGGCGAGGTGTAGAGCACACCACTATTGTAGGTGCCCAGCCAGATGCCACCCTCGCGATCGAGCCACACGGTGTTGATTCCTGTCGAGAGCGTGGAACCATCGGGCAGGTGCAACTCGCTGAATGACTCCTGTTCGCCTGTGGCAGCATGCAGACGCAGATAGCCGTCGGGGGTGGTCAGATAGAGCCATCCTGTGGGAGTGGCTGTCAGTGTGTGCATCAGTTTCGCACTCGTCAGCAGCTGTCGCCACTGCCGCAGACGTGTGTCGAACGATAGGAGGATAGAGCCTCCTGTGCCTGTACGCACCTGGTAGAAACAGTCGTCGAAACCACGGACCACTAGCGATGTGAAAGTATACAGGTCTCGCATGTCGTCCCCGTAGGCATTGGCCAGATATGACAGTTGTCCGTCCTGCTGGTATACGGCAAGGCAGCCTGTGCTGAAGAAGGTATAGACGCTGTCGCCACGTGCCTCCAGATCCTGCAGGGCACCAGCATCGGCAGGCAGATGCAATACACGTTTCGATATGTTGCCATGCAGTTCCGTTCCGTGCAGGAGCCAGCTCTCGCCACGGGCATCGATGAAGAAATCATCAACATTCTGTAGCGTGTCAGCCCGTTGTTGCATGGTACGGAGGTCGAAGCTGCATATTCGCTGCCGTTGTTTCATCCAGAGCCTGTCTGTCGAGTCCACAAACAGATGGGTCTCGCCGGTGTAGGCGGGAAGTGGCATCCAGCACGTGGTGTCGATGGCAACAGAGCTGAAGTGCCTTCCATCGTAGATGTCGACAGCCACGTCGGTCACTACTACCATGCGGCCATCGCGCAACTGCAGCATCTGATACACGCAATTGCTGCTGAGCCCCTGCTGGCGTCCCAGCGTATAATAGCTGCTCATCTCCTCGGCCGACAGTGGGCGAGCGGCAAGAAAGAGCAGTAACAGCAGCAGTGCCCAGAAGCTATTTCCTTGGTTTCGCATATTGATGGATATTCTGGTTGTTGTATCCTGTATTCTAACCTCAGTCAGGTGGGATAAAACGCCCCTGCTTACGGCCAGTCGGAAACTTTGCTGCAAAGTTACAATTTTTTTGTAAAATATCCACAAGAAGAGTTCGATAAATATAGAATTATGAAATGATTATCCGCTATCGTACCACCAATGGCTTTCGGCTTATCCTGACGGGTAGGCCGATTTTTTTTAACCTTAGATAAAAATAATTGGGAAAAGTTTTGGTAAAGTAAATCAAAATGATTACCTTTGCCCCTGCATTTATAAAATAGAAAGTAACATGAAGACTTACGAGTTTAACAAGTATTTTCCTGACGAAGCGGCCTGTCGGCGGCGGTTCAGGGAATGGCGACCCGAAGGACATTGGCCGTGTGCTGCCCTGGGTACATATTGCCATAGCGAATGCCAAGACGCTGCTGGCCGACATGTATCACGGCATAGGTCCTGAGTTTCTGCAGGAGTATCTGAGTGAATTCTGCTACAAGTTCAACCGCCGCTATTTTGGAGAAGACTTGTTCGACCGTCTGGTGATGATCAGCGCATCATATCTCACGGACTTCAAGCACAGGACGTATAGGAAGACGGCATGACTAAATACCTTTTATAATATATGAGCAAAGACAGAAAGCGAGTAAAGGCGTTCGTGGAACGCTGGAAAGATGGGGGCGAAGAGGACAGTCAATGTCAGAAGTTCTGGGAGGACTTGATGGAGAGCGTACTGGGCGTAAAGCAGGGACGCGACTGGCTTGACTTTGAGAGAAAAGTAAAGAAGCCTGTCATCACTAACGAGAGCGGGCGAGGTAGTAAGCGTATAGATGTTTATCTGCCACACTCGAAAACGCTGATAGAACAAAAGAGCAGTGACATTCCCTTGGACAAGCCCATCAATAGAGGTAAGGGACTGGAGCCGCTGGACGCTATTCATCAGGCATTAGCTTATTACAACAACCTGAAGCCGGAGGAACGAGGCCAATACATGATAGCCTGCAACTTCAAGGAGTTTATTGTTGTTGATCATAACAGAAACGACGAGGAACCCGCCCGCTTTACATTAAAGAGCCTTTATACAGAGAACAAATGGAAAGACCTGCGCGATATACTGAATGGTGGCAAGACCAATGAAGGAGAAGCAGGGCAGGATGCAGCGGCGCGGACTGCCAGCGACTTTGTGAAACCTTCGTGATGAAGGTAAAGCTCTTGTCGGCATAGACCGTGATAACGACCGGGATAATCATTCCCTTGTCGTTCTGGGTCTTAGCGTTGAACTGCTTGCAGAATTCCATAATGTTCACACCCTTCTGACCAAGGGCGGGACCTACCGGGGGAGCCGGGTTAGCAGCACCGGCCGGAATCTG
>JAIKWS010000076.1 GCA_024684515.1 Prevotella sp. | reverse complement strand
TCATGTGTCTTTTCGGGGTAGAAGCAACGGACAGGGTTAAGAGCTTCCTGTTCCGATTCATCGCCGTGCCGGCCAAGTGGATTAGGACGGCAAGGCAAAATGTACTCAACATCTACTCAGGCAAGCCATACGACCTCGTCTGGGCTTACGGATAGGAGAAACACATTCGTGGGACATTCAAGCCGCCAAAACGATTTTGGGGAAAGGGGGAGTCATGGACCCAGGAGTACTTACTTGTAAAACATTATTACTTGCAGCTGCTGCTTGGACAATCCATTGGCGGCTTGTCCAAAGATTACGTATCAAAAAAACTTCTGCGGATTTTGGGCTTACGTATAATCATTTTTGGAACTGCAACACTGCAACACTGCAACACGTGAGTGTCTTTTCCTGATTTCGGTTGACAGTTTTTTGCTTATTTCCTGATGCAGTTGACAGTAAATTTCCTGAAGAGGTTGACAGTCGTACAGACATCGTTGACATCTTTCCTGATTTGGTACTTTTTCAGTAATAAAAGAATCCCCTATTTTAGCCCTTATACATTCTTGTCGTTTTTGACGTACAAAAGCTCTGGGAGTATAGGGTCTTTTATGGGAGATTCTTCATTCCAATGCACTCAAAAGTATTTCCCGTGCACTCGACGAAAATGTCGTTGACGGCATCAGTTTATTGAGATCATGCCATCGTCGTCTGCAATGATTTCTTCTCCGACGAGTTGTGCTAACGAAGCATCAATCAGTGAGTAGGGGATAGGTAGTGAGTGGAGAATGGAAATATGGTGTGGCTTCTCGTCGGCAAGCAGTTCCAGTATCATCTGGCTGGCCTGTTCTATATCAGCATGTCCGTTTTCTGTCCTTTCTTCTTCCATGCAGACATCACAAAGCCCACAGCTGCGATTGCTCTCTTCTCCGAAATAGTGTAACAGCATCCTGCTGCGGCATTTGTTGTTGGAGGTGGCATAGGCAATCATCTTGTGTATGCGTTCGGTATAACGTTCTTTCAGGTTGTCGTAGACCGCTGGTGGCAGTATGAGATGTTCACTTTCTTCACGTCTTTGCGTATAGCGTATGAATGGTGTGCTCTTCTGTGGGATAAAGTCTACGATGCGCTTTCGGTGAAGTTCTTTAAGTGTTAGATAGACTTGTGGGCGAGTCTGTCCTGTCTGTTCTGCCAGGAATGCCTCGTCTATGTATCTGTAGTCGTTGAACAGCCCGCTGTAGTTGCGCAGCAAGGTTACGATGAGTGCATCTTCCGTAGGATTGTTGTCGTGCAGACGGTATAGCTCGTCTCGCTCCAGTATGAAGCGTATTCGTGCCCTTCCGTCTTCCTCTTCGTTATACTCTAAATAACCGGCTCGTTGTAGAATCTTCAGTGCTGATAGTACACGGGTTGGAAAGTGTCGGAAGCTTTTGCAGAACTTTTCGATGGGGAATTCGTGAACGGTGTTGTAGCCAGAGCCGACAGCAATCTGAAAGAAGTATGCCAGATGATCGTAGACCTGTCGTATCTCGTCTTTTGATGGATATGTGTCCTGAATAAGTTTAAGTAGCTTCGCCTGGTCGACGTGAGAGAAGAGCAGGATGGCATGTGCCTTCTCGCCATCTCGACCTGCTCGTCCTGCTTCCTGGAAATAGGCTTCTATGCTTTCTGGGCAGTCAGCATGAATAACAAACCTGACATCTGGCTTGTCGATGCCCATACCAAAGGCATTGGTTGCCACCATGATGCGTATCTTGTTCGATTGCCAGTCTTTTTGTCGTTGGTCCTTTACGGGATTGTCAAGGCCAGCATGGAAGAATGTTGCACTGAAGCCGGCAGCGTTCAGCATGTCGGAAATCTCCTTCGTGCGTCGTCGGCTGCGTGTATAGATGATGACTGAGCCCTGATGATTGTTTAAAAGGTGAAGGATCTGCTGTGCCTTATCAGTCACGTGTAGAACGATATATGCAAGATTGGTGCGTTCGAAGCTCATGCGGAACACACGTTTCTCTTTAAATGCCAGTCGCTCCTGGATATCGTCGACAACAAGTGGTGTGGCTGTAGCGGTAAGGGCAAGGACGGGAACACCTGGCAGTTCTTTCCTGATGTCGGCAATAGCCAGATAGGAAGGACGGAAGTCATATCCCCACTGGCTGATGCAATGAGCCTCGTCGACACAGATGAAACTCACCTGCATGTGGTGTACCTTATGTATAAAGATGTCGGTAGAGAGACGTTCTGGCGACACATAGAGCAGTTTCACTGCTCCAAAGATAGCATTCTCCAGTGTCTGGATGATTTCATCGCGTGACATGCCCGAGTGAATGGCGGCTGCCCGTATTCCACGTCGTTTCAGGTTCTGCACCTGGTCTTTCATCAGTGCGATGAGGGGGGTGATAACGAGGCACACCCCTTCACAGGCAAGTGCCGGCACCTGGAAAGTGATGGATTTGCCACCTCCTGTAGGCATCAGCCCGAGTGTGTCGTGCCCGGTGCTGATGCTCTTGATAATATCTTCCTGGATGCCACGGAATCCTTCATAGCCCCAGTATCGCTTTAGTATCTCTATATATGATGCCATCACATACGAGGGGGTCTATAAAGGGTTTATTCTGTTTCTGAAGGCTTGATGTCTTCAATTTGCAGTTGTACTTCGCTGCGTTTGTACACGTTCTCTTCAATTGTGTATACGATGTCGAAGGAACGTTTTGACTTGATATATCGTGCAGCGGCACTCTGTCCGAAGGCAATGCCGTTCATGACGTTTGACGAGCGTGAGTCTACCAACTCCAGCTTGATGTGCTCCTGTTGCCGTCCCACCACTTTCGAGGTACCATAGTCATAGACATTACGCGTACAGAATAGTGGTTTGTTGTTGTCGGGGCCATGAGGTGCCAGTTTTCTCAGGTCGTTATGCAGTTTCTTGGTGATGTCGCGGAAATCGATTTCTGCTTCGATCTCAAGCATAGCTTCTGTTTGCTCTGGCATGATGTGAGTGCTGACATATTCCTGGAATCGTCTGCGAAATTCTGGTATGTTCTCAGTCTTTAGCGATAGTCCCACGGCATAGGTATGTCCACCGAAATTCTCCAGCAAATCGCGACAGCTCTTGATGGCATCGTAGAGGTCATAGCCTGCCACGCTACGTGCAGAGCCTGTGGCCATTCCATCCTGACATGATAGCACGACAGTGGGTCGGAAGTACATTTCCGTCAGTCGAGAAGCAACAATTCCAACAACGCCTTTTTTCCATCCTTCGTTGTAGAGCACGATGGCAGGCTGGTGTTCCTGACTTTCCAGCCGTTCTACGATTTGGTTGGCTTCCTCGCTCATCTGCTTGTCGATATCCTTGCGCTGTTCGTTGTACTCGTTGATATGCATGGCCTCGGTCAGTGCCCGTTTGAAGTCTTTCTCTACAAGCAGGTCAACGGTCTCCGTACCATTCTGTACACGTCCGCTGGCATTGATGCGCGGTCCGATTTTGAACATGATATCGCTCATGGTGATGTCGCGTCCAGTCAGTCCGCTTATCTCAATGATTGCCTTCAGTCCTGTAGAAGGATTCTGGTTCAGCTGTTTCAGTCCGTGAAAGGCTAATATGCGGTTCTCACCCATCACCGATACCACATCAGCAGCAATGCTTACCGCACAGAAATCGAGTAGGGGTATGAGCTGTGAGAAGGAGATGCCATTGTTCTTGGCAAAAGCCTGCATGAACTTGAAACCGACACCGCATCCGCAGAGGTCTTTGAACGGATAGGTACTGTCCGGACGCTTGGGGTTGAGGATGGCAACAGCACAGGGCATCTCGTCGTCAGGCACATGATGATCGCAGATAATAAAGTCGATACCCATCTCCTTGGCCTGTCGGATCTCGTCAATAGCTTTGATGCCACAGTCGAGGATGATGATGAGTTTCACACCGGCCTCCTGTGCATGCTCCAGTCCTTTCTGACTGATGCCATAGCCCTCTTCGTAGCGATCGGGGATGTAGTATTCGATGTTGGAATAAAATTGTAACAGGAACCTGTAAACCAGTGCAACGGCAGTGCATCCGTCCACGTCGTAGTCGCCATATACCATGATACGTTCTTTGCGTCCCATTGCATCATTGAGTCTGTCGACCGCCACATCCATGTCGTTCATCAGGAAGGGGTCGATCAGTTCGCTGAGCAAGGGTCGCAAGAAACGCTTGGCGGCCGATTCGGTACGGATACCTCTCTGTATGAGCAACTGGGCCATGATGGTGTTCATGCCCAGTTTCTCAGCCAGTTCCTTTGCTTGCTGCTGGCGTTCAGGTGTTGGAGGTTGATAATTCCATTTAGAATTCATGGACTCTCCTTACCTAGATTCCTAGTTTTTTGCGTATGTCCTTGGGGATGGCATTCTTGTTGACGAGGAAGTCCATCGTGTTAGCAGCAATGAAGGCCTTGGTCATATACCAGATGCCTTTGTAGTCACCGCTCTCACCCCACGAGTTCTTCACCATGTAGTACTCTTTGCCATACTGGTCTTTTGCTACGCCATAGATGAGCATGCCGTGATCGTCGGTCAGTTCCCAGTTGTCAAAGCGTTCCTGGCGCATTTCCTGTGTTGGAATGACTTCCGGCACCTTACAGCCGAGGGAGTCGATGACGTTCTGACGCTTGACAGAGGTCAGTTTCAGCCAGCGGGCCATGTCGCTGCCTGCCAGACTCTTGGCGGCTTCTCCGTCGATGGCGTATGCCAGTCCCTTGCGAGTAAAGCCCTCTTCGCTGACGTCGCCTCCCCAGGCGATGGTGTGACCTTTCTCAATAGCATTGTCAATGACTTGCATCATCTCGTCTATGGGCAGGTTATAACTCAGTGGGAAGCGCCAGTTGTCCTGTACTTCTACTGCAAAGCCTGTGTAGAAGGGATGGTGGGTGTAGCTAGTGATGGATACATAGTCGTTGAGGTCGATGCCGAGGCTTTCGCAGAAAGATTTCGGTGTGTATTCCTTGCCCTCATAAGTGAACTTCTCAGGACACTTGCCCAGATAGGCATCAAGTATTCCCTGCAGTCCAACTTTCCACTGGCTGCTAATCTTCTTGGCCGAGTTCTTGGCAATAGCTGCTACATAGGGCTCGAGCAGGGAGAAGAACTCATTGAAATTGTTGAGGGAGTCACCATAGAGCGTACCTGGGAAGGGCATGGCATCCTCAGGACAGATGCCCCATGTCTTCAATGTGGCAAGCACGTCTTCTGCACTGCCACCCTGGGAGAACTGGCAGTCGCCATGATAGCGTACCACCTGGATGGCGCGATCCATGTAGGTCTTGTTGGCAACGAAACTTTCGCACAGGTCGTAGGTCTTGCCTGTCGCTTTGAGAATCTCGGCCTCGAAGAACGACATCGTGCTGTAGTCCCAGCAGGTGCCCGAACGGTTCTGGTCCTTGATGCTGGTGATGGGGTTCTCCTTGATCACCGTAAATACGGGTTTGTTGTCAGCCTTTTTCTCAGTCTCCTGAGCTTGTGCGCTGATAGCCATTGTAGCTAGCAGTGCAAGTGTTAAGATTTTCTTCATTGTTTTTTATATTTTGTTTTGTTTTGTTTCTAACGATTGGCCATAAAGGTCTCCAGCTCCTTCGGATGGTAGGGGATGCGTCTGGCTCCCATGAATCTGCATCCGTCTGTGGTGATGAGCAGGTCGTCTTCTATGCGGATGCCTCCGAAGTCCTTATAGGTCTCCAGCTTGTCGAAGTTCAGGAACTCTGCACAATGTCCCTCGCTACGCCAGAGGTCAATCAGGTGAGGGATGAAGTATATGCCCGGTTCGTCTGTGACGACGAATCCCTCCTGCAATCGTCTGCCCATGCGCAGGCAGTTGGTGCCAAACTGTTCTAGATTGGGCTGTGTCTCTTCGTCAAAGCCCACATAAATCTGGCCTAGTCCTTCCATGTCGTGCACATCCATTCCCATCATATGGCCTAATCCGTGAGGCAGGAACATAGCGTGTGCGCCAGCCCTGACGGCTTCTTCTGTATCGCCCTTCATCAGTCCCAGCTCTTTCAGGCGGTCGGTCATCAGTCTGCAGACAGCAAAATGTACATCAGCATATTTCACCCCTGGTTTTGCCACATCGAGGACATAGTCGTGACAAGCCTCGACAATGCTGTAGATTTCCAGCTGGCGTTGCGAGAACCTGCCGTTGACGGGCATCGTTCGAGTGTTGTCCGAACAGTAGTCGTCCAGCTCGCAGCCGGCATCGCAGAGAGCCAGTCGTCCATCCTCAAGAGGTGTTTCACTGGGATTGCCGTGCATGATCTCTCCATGCTGGCTGAAAATCGTGGCAAACGAGACGCCTTGAGCCAGGCTTCGTGCTATGCCGTCTACCTGTCCGCCAACAAATCGCTCGGTGACACCTTTGCGTATCAGCCGTTGTGCAGTGGTATGCATTTCATAGCCTACGTCGCAAGCCCGCTCTATGGCCTCTATCTCCTGTGGCTCTTTGGTAGAACGCATCTTCACTACGGCTTTGATTAGTGTCAAAGAGGCAACTTCCTTCTGGCGTGAGGGATGGATGCCCAGTAGATCCATAATCTGTATTTTCGTATCGTGACGATAGGGAGGGAGAAAATGAATGTCCTGCCCCTTCTGGATAGCAGCATCGGTCATTCTCTTTAATTCTGCCATTGGTGCAGTCTTGCTGACTCCCACCTGGGCTGCCAGGTCGGCCACGCTTGGTACAAATCCCATCCACACGATATCCTCAATATCGATGTCATCGCCTATCATCATCTCTACATCGTTGTCAATGTCAATGATGCCTACCAGTCCATCGCGGTGCTGGCCAAAATAGTAGAGGAACGAAGAGTCCTGACGCATTGGGGCATAGGAGTTGGCCGGGTAGTTGGCTGGTGCATCATTGTTGCCAAAAAGCAATACCAATCCCTTTCCTACCAGTTTCTTGAGCTCAGCCCGACGTTGGATATAAGTCTGTTTATCGAACATAATTATACAATTTTCGTGCAAAGTTACAAATAAGTAAGCGAAAAACCAAATTTTTTAAAAATAATGTTGTAATTTTGCACCCCAAAAGCATGGAAAGACTAGGAAGGGATATAGGATTGGTACTCGAAGGCGGTGGTATGCGTGGCGTCTTCACGAGTGGTGTACTCGATGCTTTCATGAAGTACGAGGTCTTTTTCCCTTATGTGGTGGCGGTCTCAGCCGGAGCCTGCAATGGCATGAGCTACATCAGTCGGCAGCCTCGTCGGGCCCGCTATAGCAATATCGATTTATTGCGCAAGTATGGCTATCTTTCCTTAAGACATCTGCTAGTCAAGGGAAGCATTTTCGACCCCCAGTTGCTTTATGAGCGTTTTCCCAATGATATCTTGCCTTTCGACTATGATGCTTTTGGCCGGAATCCCGCCATCTTCGAGATGGTATGCACCAATTGTCAGACTGGTCTGGCAGAATATCTTGAGGAGAAGCAAGATCGTCGTCGCATGATGGCCATCGTCAAGGCTAGCAGTTCTCTTCCCTTTGTGGCTCAGATTACTGATGTAGATGGCAAGCCGATGCTTGATGGTGGCATTGTGGATTCTATCCCCGTGCAGCACGCCATTGATCAGGGCCATGCTCTCAATGTGGTGGTGATGACTCGCAATCGTGGTTATCGTTCCACTGAGAGCGATCATAAGATTCCTCGTTTCATCTATGGTAGCTATCCTCGTCTGCGTGTGGCCTTGAGCCGTAGGGTAGAGGTCTACAATAAACAGTTGGAGATGGTTGAACGTATGGAGGACTGGGGGGAAGTCATTGTCATTCGTCCCCAGCGTCCGATGGAGGTGGGACGAGTTTGTCGAGATCCTGAAAAGCTTGAACGCCTTTATGAGGAGGGCTATGCTGAAGGAGAAAAATTTTGTATGAATTATAACTTGTGTAGATGATGAAGCTGAAAACTCCTTTGCTCATGACGGCTGTCGTTTTGATGTCGTGTGCTGGTCGGCATAAGCAGGCAGATCCTAGCCAGCCTACCGATAGCGTGGCTGCACAGGATGCGCATGTCCCTACAACGGAGGAACTGATGTTGCCAGACACGATTTATGAGTCTGCTTCCTCATTGCAATATATTGTTGAAAATCAGGATTCTGCACCTTTGAATCTGAAGTATTACGATGACCTTTATGATCGTCCAGACCGTGTGATGACGTTCCGCAGGAATCTTCTTCGCAACGCTAGCTTTGGCGGACGTGTCCAGGGCACTCCCAGTCAGATAGAAGTGGCGTGGAGCTACGACACACCTTATGGCAAGAGTGAGACTAAGTTCGGACAGTGGGGTGGAGGTACTGGCTGGACGGGACAGCCGCTCTATGCCCATTGGTCAGAGACAGAGATGGATAGTCTGCGAAAGGGTGGGGCACCACTGACAGATGATTTCGGCTCAGAAGAAATCATGGTGGGCTCATTGTGTGGCGAGGCATTCTTCCTTAATTTCCAGACAGGCCATCCTTCCCGTAAGCCCCTTGATTTGCATAATGTGGTGAAGGGTACTATGTCTATGGATCCAGAGCTGATGAATCTCTATGTTGGACAAGGAGTCTCTAAGGGTGAGCCGCTGGGTTGTCAGGCTTTTTCGCTACTCAACCATCAGCGGGGCACCTTCTTCAGCGATCACCGTGCCTGGCGTGGATGGCAGGCTTTCGACTCCTCTCCCATTGTGGCAGGAGGCTATCTCTTCTGGCCTGGTGAGAATGGAAGCCTGTTCAAGTTCGAACGTCAGTCAGGTGGAAAAATACGTTGTGTCAGTACCCTGCGCTATCGGGTCAATGGTGCGGCACCTGGCATAGAGTCCAGCCTCTGTGTCTATCGCAACTACGGTTTCTTCTCTGACAATCATGGAAATATCATCTGTGTCAATCTGAATACGATGCATCCTGTATGGCATGTAAAGAACCTTGACGATAGTGATGGAACAATTGTCTGTCGCGAGGAGGAGGGGACTCCCTATCTGTATACAGCCTGTGAAGTCGATAAGCAGGGCAGTGATGGCTATTGTCGTTTCCTGAAATTGCGAGCCCTGGATGGTGAGGTGGTATGGGAGCAGCAGATAGCTTGCTGTCGCGTTGATTTGGGCACTAAAGTGCTTGATGGAGGCATGTACTCCACACCATTGTTGGGTTCAGGTGATTGCGAGGGACTTATCTTTGCCAATATATGTCGTAATAAGGCTCATCATGATCGTGGACAGCTGACGGCCATCAGTACTGATGATGGTTCTATCCGCTATACGGTGGGCTATGGTAACTTCTGCTGGCAGTCACCAGTAGGCTTCCTCAACGAGCACGATGAGATGTTCATCTTCACAGCTGATGCCAATGGTGTGGTTTGGCTCCTCAGGGCTAGCAATGGCGAGGTGCTTTGCAAGAAGAGTATGGGAGCCAATTTCGAATCGTCACCATGTGTGGTGGGCAATAGTGCTGTGGTGGGGTGCCGAGGTACTAAAATCTATAGATTTAATATTATATAAAATGTGAAACTCGATATGAAGAGACCATTAAGACTATTGACTCTGTCGTTTGTATTGTGTCTATTGTCCTTGGCTACCGTTCAGGCTCAGGGTACTGACCTGCTCTCAGCCAAGAAGGGTGTCATTCCAGGAGGCTACAACTTCTGGATCTATACTCCTGAGGACTATTATTTCACACAGGAATCCACACCGCTTGTGCTGTTCCTTCATGGTGCCAGTCTCTGTGGGCATGATCTCAACCGTGCCCTTCGCTATGGTACTGTGGCAGCCATCAAGATGGGACGCAATATTCCTGCGTTGGTTATCACACCTCAGAATCCTGGTGGAGCATGGAGTCCCAAGAAGCTCAATGATATCCTGGAATGGCTGGACCAGAACGACTATGCCTATGACCACAACCGTCTCTATGTGTTGGGTATGAGCCTAGGTGGCTATGGCACACTCGACTTCGTAGGTACCTATCCTGAGAAGGTGGCAGCGGCAATGGCTCTGTGTGGAGGATGCACACTGAAAGACCAGAGTCGCATGGGTGAGGCTCCCCTGTGGATTATTCATGGTACTGCTGACAGAGCCGTATCTGTCAGAGAGTCACAGTCTGTTGTCAACAAGATGAAGCAGGCTGGCATTACCGAACGGCTGCGCTACGACTGGCTACCAGGAGAATCGCATAGTGCGTTGGCACGCTATTTCTATACCTCCAAGACCTATGAATGGCTGTTCTCTCACTCCATGCTTGAGCCAGGACGTCCTGTACATCGTGATATAGACATCACGAAGGGTGATCTCAAACAGGCCTATCGGGATATGGAGAAACGGGCAGAGCAACTTGAAACGGAATAACATTATTATATTATGGGAAAAGTAATTCTTACAGGAGACCGTCCAACGGGCAAACTCCATCTGGGCCACTATGTTGGCTCCTTGCGACGTCGTGTAGAGCTGCAGAATGCTGGCGGCTATGACCGTATGTTTGTGTTTATGGCAGATGTTCAGGCTTTGACTGATAATGCTGAGAACCCGGAAAAACTGCGTCAGAGTATCGTTAACGTCGCTCTCGACTGGCTCTCGGCAGGACTCGATCCTAACAGGTGTACGCTCTTTATCCAGAGTTACATCCCCGAGCTGGCTGAACTCACCACTTATCTGATGAACCTCATCACCGTGAGCCGTGTACAGCGTAACCCCACAGTGAAGACGGAGATAAAGATGCGCAATTTCGAAGCCAACATCCCACTGGGATTCTTCTGCTATCCTGTCTCGCAGGCAGCTGATATCACGTTGTTCAAGTCTACAACGGTGCCTGCTGGTGAAGACCAGGAGCCGATGCTGGAGGTGACCCGTGAACTTGTGCGTCGTTTCAACCAGACCTATGCAGAGGTATTGGTAGAGCCTGAGATCATGTTGCCAGAGAACCTGACGTCTCGTCGTCTGCCTGGCACTGATGGCAAGGAGAAGATGTCGAAGAGTCTAGGCAACTGCATCTATCTTTCCGACTCGGCCGATGAGGTGTGGCAGAAGGTGCGCTCCATGTATACGGACCCCACTCATCTGAACGTCAGCGACCCCGGACATGTGGAAGGCAATGCCGTCTTCACATATCTTGATGCCTTTTCTACGGATGATGACTTCAGGAATTTCTGGCCGGAATATCAGAATCTGGACGAGCTGAAGGAGCACTACACTCGTGGTGGACTTGGCGATATGAAGTGTAAGAAATTCCTTAACCAGGTGCTTAACCAGTTTCTCGAGCCTATGCGCCAACGTCGTCATGAGTTAGAGCAGGACATACCTGAGATCTACAATATCCTTCGCAAGGGTACTGAACAGGCACGTGAGGTGGCTGCTCAGACTATGAGTGAAGTGCGTAGGGCTATGCGTATCGACTATTTCAACGATGCTGAACTGATACAGCAGCAGGCAGACGCATTCCGCACGAAATAGCCGTTAGAAAGGCACTGTGCCGTTACCGTTCAATGGAGGCAGTGGCTCGTCATCATCAAAGGGTGATCCGAAGCTACTGCCTTCACTGGTATTTGGCAGTTCGCCTTCATTGACTTTTGAACCAATGATCTCTCCGCCCATAGGAGGTGCACCATTACCAAGACTCGCATCCTCAGGATTTTCAAAACGGGTGTACTCGCCACGGAAGGTAAGCAGCACATCGCCAGTGGCACCTTTACGGTGCTTGGCTATGATGATCTGAGCCATACCGTGTAGGTCTCGCCCTTTGTCGTCGGCAAAGATCCTATAGTATTCCGGACGGTGTACGAAGAGCACCATATCGGCATCCTGCTCGATAGCACCCGACTCACGCAGGTCACTGAGCTGAGGACGTTTGCCGTCCTGTCCCTCACGGTTCTCAACACCGCGGTTC
This sequence comes from Prevotella sp., assembly GCA_024684515.1. GTDB lineage: Bacteria > Bacteroidota > Bacteroidia > Bacteroidales > Bacteroidaceae > Prevotella. The sequence continues at coordinate 3,834 of JAIKWS010000076.1, read as the reverse complement.
AGCTGCGACAGGGCCAGTATGGGGATGTTGAGCTCCTTGGCCATTCCCTTGAGCGATCGTGATATCGTGCTCACTTCCTCTTGTCGGCTTGAGAACCGCATACCGTTGGCATTCATCAGCTGCAGGTAATCGATCATGATGATTTTCACACCATGTTCCCTCACCAGGCGACGTGCCTTTGTACGCAGTTCAAACACCGACAGTCCTGGTGTGTCGTCGACGTACAGTGGTGCTCCAGTCAGTGTGGTGATACGCTTGTCCAGGCGCTCCCATTCGTCGGGCTGCAACTTGCCGCTTTGTATGTGTGATCCCTGTATCTCGCAGCAGTTGGAGATGAGACGGTTGACCAGTTGGACGTTCGACATCTCAAGCGAGAAGAAAGCCGTAGGCACCTGATAGTCGGCTGCTATGTTCTTGGCCAGCGAGAGGGCAAACGAGGTCTTACCCATTGCAGGACGTCCGGCAATGATGACAAGATCCGAGGCCTGCCAGCCGCTGGTGATATCGTCCAGCTTGTGATAGCCTGTGGGTACGCCTGTCAGGCCGTCGGTATTGGCGGCAGCCTTGTTGATGACGTCTACGGCTTGTGTGATGACAGGGTCTATCTGCGTATAGTCCTTCTTCATGTTCTTCTGCGACAATTCGAAGAGCGTGCCCTCTGCATGCTGCATCAGCTCGTCGACGTCGATGGTCTCGTCGAAGGCTTTCGTCTCAATATCGCTGGCATACTGTATGAGCTGTCGTGCCAGGTATTTCTGTGCCACGATGCGTGCATGATACTCAATATGTGCACTACTGGCCACACGGCTTGATATCTCGGCAATATAGGCTGGTCCCCCGGCATCCTCCAGTGTGCCATTGCGCATCAGCTGTTCGGTCACGGTGAGCACGTCAACGGGCTTCTCTTCCATCGAGAGGTCGCGGATGGCGGTGAAAATTGCCTTGTTGCGAGGTTCATAGAAACTCTCTGGATAGAGCATCTCGCAAATCACTGCATAGGCATCCTTGTCGATGAGCAGTGCACCAAGAACGGCACGTTCGATGTCCAGTGCCTGCGGCTGCAAGTGGGTGTAATTACTATCTATGGGCTGTTGGCGTCGTGTGTTCTGACGATTATTGTTCTGTTGTTCGGCCATTGCTTTTGCTTGTTAGGGTTAGGGGGTGCAAAGGTACAAATAAAAGGTCACAATTCCAAGTAAATCCAAAGAAAAAATACGGGGGTCTATAAGTATAAAATGAAGGAGCGGCTTTTGCTAGTCGCTCCTTTGATAACCCAGATGAACAGCCAATTAGTTGTTGCCGTCATAGTCGCTGTTCTTGGTACGTCCAGCCTGTACCACGTTCATGATGTAGTCGCCCACCTTCTCGCATTCTGATATCATATCCGTGTAGTAGATGCCCAGCTGATAGTTGTATTTGCCGTTTTCCACATCGCGGATGTTCTGGTTCTTCAACTGCGTGCGATAGTTGTTGATTTCGTGTTCAATATTGTATGACTGCATGATGTTGGCGTGCGGATTGGGGTTCTTCACCTTTTTCACCATCTCCTCGAATGCTCTTTCCACCAGAGCCATCATCGTATGGATGTGGCCAGTCTGCTCTTGTGTGAAGGCTTGCTCTCCGTGTTCGCGTTTGCGGTTCAACGTCCTGCCCAGGTTGTAGCAGCTGTCGCCGACACTCTCCAGTTCGTCAATCTGTCGCATCATCATCTGAATCTGACTCTTTGACTCGTCTGACAATCGTCCTTCGCTCACCTTATGTAGATAATTGGCGATTTCTATCTCCATGCGATCGGTGATTTGTTCATATTTTTGAATACGGGCAAAGAGTTCTGAGAACGCTTTCTCATCTTCTGTGTCCACAAGTTCTCTCGACATACCAAACATACGCTGGCATCGTTCGGCAAAGCTGTTGATCTCCTTTTGTGCCTCCAGTATGCTCAGCTCAGCGGTTGACAGCAGACCTGCTGAGATATATTTCAGACGGTACTCCTCTTCCTGTTCGGCCTTCAGCGGCAGCACCTTGCATACGAATGCTGCTATCTGGTTGACGAACCATATCAGCAGCAGCGTATTGATGATGTTGAAGGCCGTATGGAAGGCCGACAGCTTGAACAGCGGGTTGTCGCCAGCTCCCATCACATCGGTTACAAACCAGCTGACAGCATCGCAGGCTGGATAGAAGAACGGCAGGATGATGACCACGCCAAACACGTTGAAGAACATGTGGGCAAGGGCAGCACGCTTAGCCTGCGTGTTACCAGTCATCGAAGCCATGAAGGCTGTTATGGTCGTACCAATATTCTGACCCATGGCCAGGGCTGCTGCCTGCTCAAAACCAAACCCAGGGATGCCCATGTCGAAAAGCATCAGCGTGATGGCCATCGTGGCAGCAGAGGCCTGCACCAGCATCGTTACAAGGGCACCTACGGCTATAAACAGCAAGATGGTCAGGAAACTGTCGCTCGATACGTGGGCGAGCATATTGGCCACCATCTCACCGATATTCATGTCGTTGGCTGACTGTTGTAGGAAGCTCAGACCCATGAATAGGAATGCAAAGCCAAAGATAAACTCGCCAATACTCTTACGCTTCGATTGCTTGGAGAAGATCAACGGCACGCCAAAGGCCAGGAGCGGTACGGCAAAGGCGGCAATGTTCACTTTGAATCCCACAGCCGAGATCACCCATGCTGTGGTGGTCGTGCCAATGTTGGCACCCATAATCACACCGATGGCCTGTACAAGATTCATCAGACCTGCGTTTACGAACGAAACGACCATCACGGTGGTAGCACTCGAACTCTGGATTAGTGTTGTGACGGCAATACCCGTCATCACACCCATCACACGGTTCTTGGTCATTGATGCCAGGATTGATCGCAGACGATCACCGGCAAACTTCTCTAGTCCCTCACTCATAATCTTCATGCCATAGAGGAACATGCCGAGTGAGCCAAAAAGCGATAGGATATTAATTAGTGTACTCACAAATAGAAATGGTTTGTAAAAAAATATTGCAAAATCATTACTTTGATGTTACAAAGGTACAACAACTTTTTCAAAAAACAAAATATTTTCAGGAAGAATGTTTTCAGGAAGAATGAGCATTTTTTCTGTAGGACAGAGCATTCCTTTCAGTAAGATTAAAAATGTTACACCTTTTTTTGGCATAGTGTCCCTTTTCCTTTTAATATTTCAAGTTGTCTGAAATCGGTAGATTCCTTTTAGTCGCTTTGCTTTGTGCATGCGAACAAGTTCGATTTCCCCTTTTCCCTTTTCCCCCTTTTTCCCTTTTAACACTTCACATTGTCTGAAATCGGTAGATTCCTTTTAGTCGCTTTGCTTTGTGCATGCGAACAAGTTCGATTTCCCCTTTTCCCTTTTCCCCTTTTTCCCTTTTAACACTTTAAAGCCCCTTGACAAGCTTCGATACTTGCGAGGGGCTTTTCTCGTAGTCTACCTTCTAATGTTGGAGGTCAACTTGCTGGCTACAGGTCATGACACGTAGCGGTAGCAAATTCTTTGGAGGTCAACTTGCTGGCTACAGGTCATGACACGTAGCGGTAGCAAATTCTTCATTCTTCATTCTTCATTTTTAGAAGGTTCCGTGTCCCATGCAGCTGGTGGGGATGTTGACAAAACATAAACATTTCCTACATCATCATGACTACCCTTATTCACAAAAGTACTACCCCAAAGACTTCGCTCCCGCTCCGTAACATGAACTGTAACCACCACGTTCTCCTCATGAGAATATGCTACCGCTACGTGTCATGACCTGCAGCCACCAAGTTGACCTCCAATGAATTTGCTACCGCTACGTGTCATGACC
>JAIKWS010000034.1 GCA_024684515.1 Prevotella sp. | reverse complement strand
CTCCACTTTCCAGGAGTTATTATTTCATTTGCCGAAGTATATGTAGTGGGAACTTCCATGTATTCGTATGGTGCAGGAGCTACGCCCAGCGCTATACATCCTCCTTTGCCTTGAACATCTACCTGCTGGTCTTAAACAGGCTCTCCGTCTTCGAGAACAGGTAGTACGAGTCCGTGGTGCTGCTGCGCTGATGGCCGAGCACCTTCGATATCTCCTGCAGTGGCATGCCCAGCAGCGAGAGGTTGCTGGCTGCAGACTTGCGGCCCACATGGAAGCTCACCTTCTTCTTCACGCCGGCCTTCCTGGCCACCTCCTTGATGATCTTGTTGGCCGTGCTGTTGTGACGCACACAATGGGAGAGCACTGTTATGTCGGTGTACTTGTTGATAATCTCTAGCGGTTTGCCCCAGAACAGGGTGCCGACGGGTATCTGCACAGTGTGCTTGGTTTTATACATGGTCTTTGTCAGGATGCCATGTCGGATATCGGCTTCCTCCAGGGTGGTCAGGTCGCCGTAACGCAAGCCGCTATAGCAGCCCAGCAAGAACAGGTCGCGGACGCGTGACTCCTTATCGTCGAGCGTCACACGCTCGATGCGTCGTATCTCCGTCATCGTGAGCCACACGGCCTTGGGCGTCATATTGCCGATGACGATGTGCTTGAAGGGGTCAGTGGCGATGATGTCGCGCTTCAATGCTTCCTCAGTGAGGGCATGCAGCTGCTTCAGGCGCCCCTTGATGGTGTTGTCTGACAGCAGGCAGCTGCGCATGTGGCTCTTCCACCTGACGATCCAGTCGTGGTTGACCGTCGAGATGGTGATGTGGCTGTCGAACTTCTCCACCTCCCTGACAAGTGTCTGGTAGGATGCCTTCGTGGGTGCGCTGCGTTCACTGCCCTCGATGACTGCGTCGACGAACTCACCCAATGTGGCCGACGGTCTGGTACCAGACTTCACGGCGGTCTTCAGCTGCGAGACGCTCATCTGGTGACCGTGGAGCAGGGCGTCGAGCTCTATCTCCTCGATGGTGTGCATCCACCGGGTGAGGTACACGGTGAGCTTCTCGGCATTGGGATGGTCAGTGACGCGGCCTCTGTCCCACTGACTGGGTGCTAATAACACGTTTGATGAGATGTAGATTTTCTGACTGCCCTGACGGATCTCCAGGGCTACCGGTGCATGGCCTTGCCTGTTGAGATGACCGGCATAATTCCAGCACAGGCGATAGCGTATTTTCTGTAGCATGTTAGATTGATTTTAGAATGATACTCCGAAATTGTTCTAATCAAAATTCGTGCCATCGGCGGGGCTTCTGTATTTTTAGTTTCAGCCGCCGTCTCTTATCTTTGCACGAAATAACAGATAAAAAAATGTACGTCAAAACTTTAATTTCTCTCGTCGCAGCCGTTCCTGCCACCGTCGCAGTGGAGCTGCTGTCCTATGTGTATCAGGACTGGGAGTTCGCCAAATGGATAGCCATTGCTATCGTGATCGACACTGCTGCAAGCATCGTCAAGCACTTCATCTACAAGGACATCTCCAGTGATGAGTTCTGGAAGAAGTTCTCGAAGAAGATCTTCGTCTACATCCTTCTGCTCATTCTGTCGAACATCCTCTCCAACTACACCGTGCAGGGGCATAAGGTGGGAGCCACTGACTGGATATCGGAATACCTGTGTGTCTATATGATCATCCGTGAGGCCATCTCGATTCTGGAGAACCTCAATGCCATCATACCGATAGTGCCGGCATGGCTTCTTAAACGACTCAAGGACTTCAATGAGAAAGGTGAGTATATCCATAAAAAGAAAGATTGCGATGAAGAAGATGATGACAAGCAGTCAGGGCAAGAACCTGATCAAGCAGTTTGAGAGGCTCAGACTTGAAGCCTACCTCTGCCCGGCAGGAGTGCCTACCATCGGATGGGGGCATACCAAGGGCGTAAAGATGGGGCAGCGTATCACCCAGCAGCAGGCTGAGGATATGTTTGTTGAGGATATAGCACCCATAGAGAGGTTACTGAACGGCATGAAGATTAACTTCCGGCAGGAGCAGTTCGATGCGCTCGTGAGCTGGATATTCAATCTTGGAGAGGGAAAGTTCAGAGCGTCCACTATGCGTCGGTTGATTATCGAAGATGGCCCTGACGAATTCATTACTGACCAGATGCTGAGGTGGCGTTATACGGGCAAGCAGGAGCTTCCCGGGCTCGTCCGCAGACGCGTAGCCGAAGCAAACATGTTCCTCGGCTACGAGAGATATAAGGTTAACAAAGGGAAAATTGAGGAGGTATGAAGACAAAGATTATTCTCATCATCGCCGCTGTGCTGGCAGCCGTGCTCTGCCTTTTTCTTGAGCGAAGCTGCAGCAGGGCTAGTAGCCTGGAGTCACAGGTGCGTGACCTGCAGGTGCAGCTGGCACACAGTCAGGTGCCCATCAAGACTGACACCATACGCGACTCCATCGTCGTGACCACCGTCCGTGTCGTCGAGGTCGACAAGACTGACTATAAGAAGCAGCTGGCCGACAGGCAGCTGATAAAGGATCTGCAGATTAAACTGTCAGATGTCACCGCTGAGAACAGGTCGCTCCGCGAGATGGCAGGCAAGGTGGCGCTCCATGGAGCGGATAGTGACTCCGTCATCAGCTATCATGACCGCTGGGCTGACTTCGACTTTAACAGGAAGTCTCGGGTACTCGATTACAAGGTGAGGGATTCGGTGGTCACCTACATCGACCGCATACCAAAGCATAAGTTCCTGTGGTGGCGGTGGGGTACGAAGGGTTATAAGGTGTCACACGTCAACTTCAACCCCAATGCGGAGGTGAAGTTTGAGAGTTTCATAATGGTCAACAAATAAGGATATGGCTAATACAGAGAGATACGTAACCATCGTCGAGCTCAACTCACAGCAGGCTCAGGACCGGCTGAAGGAACTCGAGAAGAAGGTCAGAGACCTCAAGAAGGCGAAAGAGGATGCTGCCAGAAGCGGCTCCTTCTTCGATGAGAAGGAACTGAAGAAGACCACCCGCGAACTGAACCAGTGGCGCTCACAGATAACTGGCGTCAAGGCTGTGCTGGAGAATATCGAGGACCAGACGCTCGAGGGTCTGAACAAGGCGCTGCGTAAGCTGAAGCTGCAGTCAAAGAATGCGCTGCCTGGTACCGACGAATGGAACGAGGCACAGCGTGGCATCATGGTCATCGAAGACCGTATCAAGCAGCTGAAGAACGCCACCCGTGAGGCTCGTGAGGAGTCGGCCAGACTGCGTGACAACCTCGGCAATCTCTCTGCCGTGATGTCAAACATCAAGGGGGCTTCGCTCAACCAGCTGACATCGGCACAGCATTATCTGGAGGAGCAGATGGCCGGCATGAGCCCCAAGGGCACTGACTACTCCATAGCTGCAGCCCAGTTGAAGGAGGTGAAGAACCGCATCCAGGAGATAAAGGCTGAACAGCAGCAGATAGTCCACCAGATAGACCGCTATGACCAGGAGATCAAGACGGCCTCCAAGGACATGGCCACCGTAGAACGGGAGACAAAACTGGTGAACCGCACACTGGCAAACTTGAGCACCGCCAACGTACGTGACCTTGAATATTCTATTAAAATCATCAACGAGCAGCTGCGGGAGACTCCCCGCGGCACGCGTGCGTTCGACCAGATGCAGGAGAAGGCTAAGGCCCTGCGCACGGAGCTCGAGCGCGTGAGGTTCGAAGGGCAGGCACAACAGTCGCTCTTCAACCGCACGGCTGACTTCTTCAACAAGATCCAGGGGGCTGCCATCGCTGCCGTGGGTGCCGTCACCGGTCTGACCTTCACCGTCAGACGCTGCGTCGAGTCCTTCGCTGAGATGGATCAGGAGATGGAGAATGTCCGCAAGTACACGGGCATGACCTCTGAGCAGGTGCACGGCATGAACGAGGAGTTCAAGAAGCTCGACACACGCACGGCCCGTGAGCGGCTGAACCAGCTGGCAGGAGATGCCGGGCGTCTGGGCATCACCTCACAGGAGGCTGTGCTGGAGTTCGTCGATGCTGCTGATAAGATAAACGTCGCCCTTGGTGATGACCTCGGCGACGAAGCGGTGAAGAGCATCGGTAAGCTGGCCATGTCGTTCGGCGAGGATGAGAAGATGGGTCTTCGCGGGGCGATGCTCGCCACGGGCTCTGCCGTGAATGAGCTGGCACAGAACTCATCGGCTGCAGCCAACTACCTGGTCGACTTCACTGCCCGCGTGGCCGGCTTCGGCAAGCAGGTAGGGCTGTCGCAGGCTCAGATCATGGGCTTCGCTGCCGTGATGGATGAGAATATGCTGCAGGATGAGATGGCGGCTACGGCCTTCGGACAGCTGCTGGTGAAGATGACCACCAACATAGACACCTTCGCTAAGATCACCGGCATGAAAGCCGCTGAGTTCAAGAAGCTCGTCACCGAGGACATCAACGGTGCCGTGCTGGCAGTGGCGAAGAGTCTGCAGGGGCGTGACATGGAAGATCTGGGCAAGGTGTTCGATGCCATGAACCTTAACGGTCAGCGGGCCATCGGTGTGCTGGCCACCCTCGGCCAGAAGGTGGATGACGTACAGGAACGGCAGCGCATCGCCAACGATGCCTACCGTGAGGGTACGTCTATCATCAATGAGTTCAACGTGCAGAACGAGACCGTTCAGGCTGACCTCGAGAAGGCAAAGAAGCGCTTTCACGACCTCACAGTCGAACTGGGCGAGAAGCTGATGCCCATTGCCAGGTATGGCATCTCCACGGGTGCCTTGATGGTCAAAGGGCTGTCAGCGATCATCAATGTGGTCAGCAAGGCCAAAGGCACCATCATCCTGCTGACTACTACCATAGCTGCACTGACGGCTATCCGCATGGCGGACACGCTTCAGGCGAAGGCTCAGGTGTTCTGGAATGAGAAGGTCATAGCCACTTGTAAGAGGCTGTGGGCTGTCGTCGCTGCTAACCCATGGACTGCAGCGGCCGTCGCCATGATGGCTGTTGTCGGTGTACTCATCGACTTCTTCCGGCAGGGTGAGAAGGCCGTCCAGATAGAGGACAGGCTTACCAGTGCCAGGAAGAAGGCTGCTGCTCAGGCCGACGAGGAGAGGATGAAGCTGGAGGTGCTCATCAGGGCATCGAAGGATGAGACGCTTTCCCTCAGTCAGAGGATGGCAGCCATCGAGAAGCTGAATCAGATCATACCGGGCTATTGCACAGAACTGGATAAGGAGACGGGTAAGTATAAGGAGAACAAGAAAGCGCTCGATGACTACCTGAAGTCACTGACAAAGAAATATGAGATAGAGGGTGCAAAGGATATTCTTGCTGGCATTGGCAAGGATCTCGCTGAGCTCAACATCAAGGTGAAGGATGCCGAGAAAGCCGTCGAGGGTGCAAGAGACCTGCAGAAGAACAACAAGGCTAACTCTGCTGCTGACCTCGCCTTTGTCAACAGCAACGTACAGCAGGCAAACAAGGATCTGGACAAGGCCAACAAAGATCTGCAGAAGAAACTCGAAGAGAGAAAGAAGATTCTGGATATCTACGGCAATGACATAGCTTTGTCCGATGCAGACACTTCAGATGGTTCTTCTTCTTCAGGTGACGGCACCACTAATACTAAGCCTACCTTCACTGACCCCAAGAAAGAGGAGACGGCTACCAGGAAGCGTGCTGCGCAGCAGGCTAAGGAGCTGCGTGAGCGTAACAATGCGCTGAAGGCTGAGACGGAGAAGGAGATTGCCATCCTCACCAGCCGCTACGCTCAGGGCGAGATTGACTACCGCACCTATCAGGAGGAGCTGACCAAGATTCAGATAAACGGTATCAACAGCCGAATGGCTATCTATGAGCAGGAGTCGGATGACTACAAGAAGCTGCTCAACGACCGTGAGCAGTTAGCGCTGAAGGCTCAGGAGCAGCAGGAGCGGATGTCGCTTCGTGACCTCGAGCGTCAGCATAACAGCGTGACGGCGGGCATCGAGTCCTCCTACTACGACAAGTCGAGCGGCAACTACCTCAATGCCGGAGCCGTCGACGAGGCACTGTTCCAGGCCGACATCGAATACCTCCAGAAGAAGAAGGAGCTGTACCGTGTCGGCAGTGAGGAGCGTGCACAGATGGAGGAGCAGATTGAGGACATGGAGGCTCAGCATAAGCTGGAGAGACAGCGCCGCTATGAGGAGATGCTGCTGCAGGTGAAGGAGCAGTACCTGCAGTCTGGCAATGAGGAACAGATGCGAATCGCAATCAACGGTCTTGATGAGTTGCACAAAAAGGGCTTGGTCAGCGAAGAGGAGTACCAGAAAGCATTGCTAGCCATCAGAGCCAAATTCTCTTCCGTTCAATCTGATGATGAACAGACTGTTAAGTCTGGTAAAGAAGCGCATTCTGTGGCATCCGACAAAGCCAAGAGCGACTTAGGAAAATCGGCATACATCCCGTTCTTTGGTGCTATCCAGCAATATAAGGATACCTTTAAGAATCTGGAAGAAATGTATAAGAATGACGAGATAAGTTACGAGACTTATCAAGAGGGTAAGCGTCAAGCAACTCTTGAATTCCTTGATAAGATGGCTTCTGACTTCCAGGTTGCCTACAATCAAATCAACCAAATTATGTCGGCGGCTTCTTCGCTTTTCTCTGCACAGCAGGATTACGAATTGGCTATCCTTAAGAAGAAATACGACAAGGAGATTGAAGCCGCTGGAGGCAACCAGAAGAAGGTGAAGAAGCTGCAGGAGAAGCAGGCAAAGGAGGAAGCAGAGATAAAGTCGAAGTATAACGCCCGTGCCGTGAAGATCCAGATAGCACAGGCCATCGCTTCTACGGCACTGAGTGCCATCAACGCCTACTCTTCTGCTGCTCAGGTGCCGCTTATCGGATTCACGCTGGCTCCTATCGCTGCAGCTGCTGCCATCGCTGCAGGCGCCATTCAGATAGCCGCCATCAAGAAACAGGCACAGGCCCAGGAGGCCGGCTACTACGAGGGTGGCTATACTGGAGGCAAGCAGTATCGCCGCAGGGCTGGCGTCGTGCATGAGGGTGAGTTCGTGGCCAACCACCAGGCCGTGGAGAATCCCAACGTCAGGCCGATGCTCGACTTCATCGACTCGGCTCAGCGCAACAACACCATCGGCCGTCTGTCTGCAGAGGATGTGTCGCGCCAGCTGGGTGGAGGCAATGCCGTCGTAGCGCCCGTGGTGAACGTACAGACCGATAATGAGGAACTAAGAAGTTCCCTGGACCGCAGCAGCGAAGTGAACGAGCGACTCCTCGACGTGATAGAGAATGAGGGCGTGAATATATCATTCCCCATGGACTCCTTCCATAAGGAATATTCTAAGTATCAAAAGCTATATAAGAGATGACATACGCACTCATCAACGGGGAGAAGGCCTACCCTTCCCTCTCTGGCAGCATCAAGCTGGTGCTCGACAACCCGAACATCAAGGACAGTGAGGAGAAGACCATGGAGATGGTGTTCCCCATGTCCATTCCTGAGAACAGGGAGGTGTTCGGCAACCTTCACAGGCTCGACACGCACTTCCATACGGAGACGTTCACCGACTGTCAGCTGATATGCGACAACATGGTGATCATCCGCGGCGTGGGCACCATCACCGGCATCACCAACAAGGAGGTGAAGCTGCAGATCCTGGCAGGCAAGAGCTCTGCAAGATACAAGGCCGATGCTGAGAAGACCTTCATCGACAAGATTGACTACGGTGAGGTGGCCAGTAAGTACAAAGTCTCTGTCCGTGGCAGAGGTTCCAGCGCCACACTCAACATGGAGAGTGAGCTGCTGTCGCAGGGCTTCTGGGGCGAGCCGGGCAAATATGCGTTCCTGCCCGTCTACGACGAGACAAACGATGTGTGCTACAATATGCCTACCTACGGGTATCCCTTCCCATACAATTCCGAGCCTCACTGCCTCGTGACACTCTTTAAATGGTACTCCGTACAGCCTAACCTGATGTACGTCATGAAGAAGGTGATGGAGAAGCTGGGCTACACCGTCACCTACAACAGGTTCGACTGCGCCCCTTGGAACAGGCTCTATGTATGCGGTCACAGGCGCACGCTCGACATGGCCATGTCTCTTCCCCACTGGACGATAGCCACCTTCCTCGACGAGTTCCGCAAGCTGTTCAACGCCGTGTACAGGTTCGACAGTCATGCCGGCACCGTCAGCATACTGGCGTTCAACGAGCTGGATGACACGAATGTTGAGGTTTTCGAGCCTGCAGAGGAGTTCTCCTCTTCCTTCGACGAGGAGGGACTGGAGTACCTCGGCTCATCCAACCTGCAGTTCTCGCTGTCATCATGCGAGCGGGGCAACGACTGCTTGACGCAGGAGGTGCGCAAGGCCTTCGACTACGAGGAGTTCGAGACGAACGAGGCCTTTAACACAGCATGGGCGTCGTGGTCGCAGCAGAAGAAGCTCACCACCATCATCCGCCTTCCCAGCGGGTTCTGGTACGGTGCGCCGTCGTTCGACGATCAAGGGGCGCTTGTGTCAATAGGCGTGAAGCGCTTCGGCCAGTTCTCTCCCATGGTGCGTGACGATGACGCTAAGTTCATCGACCTGAAGATATGCCCCGTCGCCATGTCTACTCACGAGGCATGGGTGTATGGTACCTTCTTGAAGGATATGACCTTCGCTGACGGCACCACCGGCTATGGCCTGCAGGCATGGCAGCTTACATACAGCTACAGTGGTCTTATTGCCAACATGGATATGGAGGAGGTTGTGTTCGCACAGGCGGATGACCAGAACGATACGTCTACGGAGGATGAGAAGGTCTTCGAGTACGTGACGGTGGCAGAGGTGCTGGAGAATGAAGAGGGGCTGCCTGATGACAAGGAGGAGGATTCCATCATGGAGGTGCTGTTCGCCTCCGGCCGGTGCTTTGAGACCAACGTGGTCAGCAGGACAGGTTTCTACCAGTTCGATTTGGTGAGGGCTGATGTCCCTGAGGCATACACCGACAGCAGGGATGTGTCAGTGCTGCTCACCGGCGACACGCTGTCGCTCAACAAGGCTGGCGAGCTCACGAACATAGGAGCGTTCCACAACGGAGGGTTCCAGATACGGCGCACGCTGGACGGCAACGACGAGGTGCAGATACCGTTCCTGTGCGACGGAAAGCCCGACCCGACGCACATCTACATGTTCCGGAACAAGAAGTTCCTCTGCTCCAAGATAGAGATGAACATCACGGAGAGGGGAATAGACAGACTTAAGACAGGTTATTTTTACGAGTTGTTTTGATTGAGTAACTATGGGTTAGCCTATTTCTGCAGTGAATGCACGAATAGGCGGATTAAGCAGGTTCAAACCTGCTTAATCTTTTATAGTAGCCCTTCGTACTTCAGCATCAGGGGATTGGCATTCTTGATATCAAGTGGCGTATAGGTGTTCGTAATGGCCAGCGAGCTGTGGCGTGCCTGGTCACGCACGCTGATGGGGTCCATGCCGCTCCGAAGCATGTTCGTGATTCCGGTGTCCTTCAGAGAATAATAGACATACTGTGTCGAGAACTTCAGGTCACGGCGCAGATGTCCTGACCAGTAGTCGCGGAAAGCCTTCTCCGACTTCTGCTCCTCTCCCGGCATGAAGCGGCTGCTGAAGAGGTAGCAGCCCCCATGGGCGCTGAAGATGTCGAGGTCTATCATCAGCCGCGCCACCTTCTGTGGCATCGTGATGGTGATGCTGTCGTGGTTCTTCGTCTGGTCGCTGTGCAGCGTGATGGTGCACTTTCCTATATTAATATCGCCCACGCGCAGGCGCGAGAGCTCCTTGGGCCTGATGCACATGTAGTGAGTGAGGTAGCAGGCCAGCAGGAAATGTCGGTTGTGCTTCTCCAGATAGTTGCGGATGGCCACCAGCACCTCGTCGGGAATGATCGTACGCTCCTTGGTGTATCCCTTAATCTTGATATGATGGAACTGTGCGCACGGGTCAGTCTGCAGGTAGCCGCGCTCCAGCAGGTAGGCTGTGAAGGAACGCAGCCATGCCAGATAGTTGTTGCGCGTCACGAAGGTGTTGTTACGCTCCACATATACATAGTCCAGGAAACGAGACACCACCAGATGGTCCAGCTGGAACATGTAGGTTATCTCGTTCCTCTGCTCCACCCATTCTCTGAATACCTTCAGGTAACTGATATAGCTGATGACGGTGTCCTCACGCAGCGAACGGTCGTTCAGCCGCTTATAGAGGAAGTCGTGATAGAGGTCTGCCGTCCTGCTGAAGAGCGTATAGGTCAGACTGTCAGACTGCTCTATCCAAGGGTTCCACCCTCCTTCGAGCTTCCGGCTGATGTTCCTGATCATGTCGCGGGAGACGCGCTGCATCTCCTTCCTCGACCTGCATCTGCCCAGATAATACTTCTTTCTCTTCCGCAGTCCCGAAATAGGGTCGAAGGCATAGAAATAGATGTAGTTGCGCTTGCCGATGACAAGCTGCGGGTCACTGTACCCCTTTATTTCATTATTCGCGGGGTCTGAACTTGAAGAATTAATTTTTTTACTCATATCTTGATTTTGACATGAGCGGGTTCAACATTTTTCGCCAGTATGGGGGAAATGGTACTGTCCCATTTCTGTCCCACTACATTTCGACCGACGGTTTCTAAAATTGAAATAAGTGACTGATAAACAGCCACTTACTTCTACTTAGCGGTTACCTGAGTCGGGATTACTGGAATGTAGGCTCCCCGTAAATAAAGGGTTTCCGGGCATTTTTCGGGTGAAAATAGCCCGTTTTGGCATCAAAACTGTCCCACTTCTGTCCCACTTTTTTTGAAAAAAAATAAAAAATAATTCACTGATTCTCATTGGATTGTAATTGCTTGATCAAGTCACTGATCTGCTGGTCCTTTGTCCTCAGCTGCTCCTGCAGCACCTCCACAGTCTTGTTCTGACTGCGGATGATGCTGTAGAGCGCCTTCGTGTCGGTGGGCAGGTCCTCGACATCCACTCCGACTGACTCCGGACGCCTTAGTATCTCGTCCGTCGTACATTGCAACAAGTCTGCCATCTTCTCCAGCGTCACGATGCCGAAGTTCTTGTTGTCGAGATAACTCAGCGCACGGTTCGGATTGTCCGGCCAAAGGGCTTTGCGCAGATTCTGCTTTGTCACTCCTTTCCTTAACGAAAGTTCTTCAATAAAATTTGTGGTTACCAACATAACTTTAAAATTTAATATAATTATTATAAAATCAACTACTTAAATGATATTATTCTATTTATATTGAGTCTAAACTAACCATTATAATGATAATTTCTATCATAATTATTATGGGATTTAATATTTTATTTGTAATTTTGCCCACAAATTTAATGATAAAATTTATGATGAACAAGAAAAATGATGATTTTTTTGAGCCAGTCAAACTTCAGGCTTATTATTCTGAGTTGACAAAATCAGAGAAATCTGACTTCCTTAAATATCTCATGGTCGAGTTCGACTATGGCTATGCTTCACTTCAGGCTAAGATGACCGGAAAGGCATCACTCAACAAGCGCGATATTATACTAATCGGAAAAGTAATAAAGGATGAATTATGGAAGCAGTAGAGTTTTATTTGTTAGACGGCCAGACCTGCTACATGGGCAGTGATGGCGTCGGCAAGAGGCTGACTCCTCAGGACCGTGAGGTCGTTGAGTTCCTACTGGAACGCATCGGCCAGGTGTTCCCTGAGGCGCTGAAAGCCTTGAAGAAGTGGGCGGAGAAATCCAGGCCCAACAAGTATTGGTATGAGTTCATGATCGTTGACCGTTTCGTGCGCTGCAACCTCGGAGAGGCCGAGTTCACGCATAAGGACATCAACGACATGGGGATGTTCCAAATGGAAGAGGTCAAGTGCCCGCTTCGTGGCTCTGGGTACTGTCCGCTGGAAGGTCTGGTATGCAAGCCCAAGCCGAGCTTGGGGCTGCATCCGGAGGAGTCAAAGGCGGCCATGCTCTATGCCAAGGGCTATCTCCCCGGTGAGATAGCTGCTGAGCTGGGCAAGTCGGAGTCTACCATCAAGAGCCAGCTGTTCAAGGTTTGCAAGAAGCTGCACCTCCCACATCCCCGCTGGCTGATTCGCATTTATTCATGTCTACCATAGCGTTATTAACTAACACTAGTTTGTGTTTGCCATAGAGCAAAATTGATACTCCCCGGCCTGCCGTGAGGCCCGCCGGTTTCTAAGAACCCAACTAAAATAATAATAATAATATGAAAGTGATAGATTTTGAGAAGGCAGTTTCAGCACTAGGTGGTGAACTGCAGCACATCAGGCTCGGCGCACACTCTGGGCGCCAGGTCGTATCAGCATCGGGCAAGATTGGCGACAGCTCGGTCGAGTGGGATGCCAACGGCAGGGCATTCGTCAGTTCCAAGGAGGATGATGAGTCTGTGGAAGTCACATCTGACTTCTCCTCCTTTACGCGTGATCCTAAGTTTGACCTGAAGTTCGACTAGCCGATGCACAGAGACTGCTGCCGCTGTCAGTACCGCGTCAACTGTATCAACGGACTGTGGTGCAGCAGGCTGAGAGTATATGTAGAGTATAATAAGAATAAACCGTGTGAAAATGGAAAAGAAGAAGGAAAAGAAGATTGAGCTGGAGTCACAGGCAAAGGCTTCATTTGAAGAATGGAACAATGTCACATACCAGATTAAGCAGGT
This sequence comes from Prevotella sp., assembly GCA_024684515.1. GTDB lineage: Bacteria > Bacteroidota > Bacteroidia > Bacteroidales > Bacteroidaceae > Prevotella. The sequence continues at coordinate 26,034 of JAIKWS010000034.1, read as the reverse complement.
GATAATGGGCAATTTTAAGCGTCTCATGAATGATGACGGCACTGTTAATTCTATCGAGCTTGTCGGAGCGGTCACAGCCCTTAGTCATGCTGTCGGCACCCTTATAGCTCTATTGCCAGAGGAAGCCCAGGAGCATACGTTAAAAGTGTTTGACCTAGGTGTCCAGCAGTTTATTCTTCATAGCCAGCTCGAAAGAATCTCAGACAAAGCGCAGGTATGAAGATAGGAGACAGAGTCATCGTCGATGCTGCCGTCACGGGTGACGGTATCGACCATCACGGGTTCATCGAGGACATCTTCGACTTCGTCAGGGAGTCATTCTTCGATGTCCATTTCGACATCCCTACACCATGGGGCTCATGGGGTGCCACAGTTACTAACCTTGAAATGATAAGAAAGGAGATTTAATCATGATCGTATTACATAGTTTCATCAGCAAGAAGTATCCAAAGTATTTGAAGAGAGCAGTCAGCATGCTGCGTGATGTCAACGACGGATGCTTCACCATCCATCAGGACTTCGACATGTTCGTCCAGGAGATATTCAAAGTCCTCAAAGAGGACAGCGCCGGTCGATACGAGAAAGGTGAAGTAACGCTTTCCAGAACATCTGGTCAGCTGCAGATTAATGTGAAACGCGGTTTAGATTATGCCGCGCGTATTTACTTCACGGACGTGAGAACGGGCTTTTGCTTCAAGTTCTTCACACGTGAGATGGTGCCGGAGTGGCACTTCACGCCTGTAGGTGCTGTCAGAGTAAAGGAAGGAGAGGAGGTGAAGCCATGACACATGAGATTATAGAGGCCATCAAAGAGGGGAAACCTTTCGATTTCGGAGATCGAATGTTTATGGCGATTCCATACGACAATACGCTGGATGATGTGTGTTTCCACTGTGATGAGTTTGGTTTATGCGATGATGAAATTAGAAAACTGTGCTCTGAGATAAACGATACGTTTCTCGATTGCATGTATCTGACATATGTAGTAATATAGAAAGTTATAGCCATGTTAAAGTTATTTGTATATACAAGGTATTACACTGACCAAGAGCTGGTCAAGGTAATCGCTGCTCATGACGAAGCTGAAGCTATAGCCATTGGCAGGAAAACTAGCATGAAGAGCCTACGCCCTTCAGATGATGCGAATGAGCTTATCGACAGCTTTTATAACGGTGACGAACCCATTGTTCTATTTGAAGATCTATTATAAGACAGCTATGGATATCGTAATGTTTTTCATGGGTTTCTTCGTTGGCACTGTCTTCGGTGTCATTGCCCTCGCACTTGTCAGTAACATAAGAAAGTAGAATAATAGAAGAATTGAAAGGTTAATAGCTAGAAGGCATGAAGCAGAAAAATATTGAACCAGAAACACCTTACGAATGTTGGTGCATACCTTGTACTGTTTGCATATTTTGGGGTTCAGATAAAAAATGTCATCATCATGAGTGCTATCCGGATTCTCCCTTACATGAGTAATAAGTAACATTAATGGTATAAAGTAACGAATATGAAAATACTTGATTTGACACTGAAAGCGAAGTGGTACGAAATGATTGAAAGCGGAGAGAAGAAAGAGGAATATCGGGAAATCAATCCGTATTGGGTAAAAAGGATAGTTCCATGTACGCATGAATGCGCCAACGGTCATTGGTCTGAAAAATACTACCGATGTGTCTTGAATTGCAAAGCGGTGTACGCCCACATGAATAGGCATCCTCGTTATACCCACGTCCGTTTCCGCTACGGCTATACCAAGCGCACGATGCTCTTAGAGTTAAAAGAGATTACTATCGGCAAAGGCAATCCTGCATGGGGAGCACCCTCTTATGATGTGTTTATTTTGAAATTAGGGAAACGGTGTAACATTACTAACATAAAGTAACGGATTATGAGAACAATCAAATTTAGAGGTAAAGACATAAAGACAAATGAATGGGTTTATGGCGATTTGCATACACTATGTGATAATGTGCATATACACACTGAAAAAACTCGTTACCCTTATGCTGGTAAGCGTAGTTTTGTTGTTCCAGAAACCATCGGTCAGTTCACTGGAGTATATGACAAGAACGGAAAGGAAGTTTATGAGGGTGACATAGTGGATGCGTGGAGTGCTGGTCATCATTCCACTTGCAATGTAATTAAATACGTTGCCCCGAAATTTTTCATTTCTCTTATAAATAAAGAGACTGGAGAGGCCTATGATTTTTGGCATTTATCACCTAACGCTTTTGGCAAGGATGAATTATTAGAAGTCATCGGCAACATTCACGACAACCCCGATTTATTACATAAAGCTATAAAGTAACATCATGAAGATACCTGCACCACTATACGTAGTAACCGGGCTGTGGCACGGCAAGAAGCGTGAGGCCATCAGCCTGCCGTGCAGCCGTCTGAAGGCCGTGGAGCTGAGGGACTGGACGCGTCGCACGTTCAAGGGAATCAACATTTACTCCGACATCCAGATAAGGGATGTGGCAAGGCTCTGACCGTTTTTTAAGGTCGCCATCCCTTAGCTATATTTGCAGCCGGATGAAGGAAGCACCCTGATTTGTAAATTATGAAACATTGTAAAAGGCATATTAATCTATGGTAACAAAGGAACAAATATTCAAGGCCACGAACAAGGGCCTGGATATCATCTGCCATCTATACCCCGACGCACTCAGGCAGTACCAGGGAGGTGGCGAGGCCTCTATGAAGAAGCCGTTCAAAATGCGCAACGAGAAGACGCCGTCTGCCCATATCAAGGAGACTCCAGACTGCTGGATAGTCACTGACTTCGGCAGCGCAGAGGACGGCGGCCATGCCCGCAACCCCATCGACCTGGTGATGCGGGAGAAGAGCCTGGGCTTCCGTGAGGCTCTGGTATGGATCGTCTCGGAACTGAACCTGACCATAGACTCCATCGACGCGAACATCAACAAGCCGAGGTTCGAGGCCGTGAAGGCAGACCCGGAGATGCGCGACGGACAGTGGTACTACCAGCTGAAGGAGGCGTTCACCGACAATGAGCTGCGTGTGATGGGGCCCATGGTCACGCAGGATCATGTCGACGCGCTCCACTGGCATGCCGTGGAGTGGGTGGGCAAATGCGACAACCGCATGATCAAGAAGAAGTTCTCCACAGACACCTACCCCATCTTCATGCGTGAGTGCTTCTACCACCAGAACAACACGGTGAAGTCCTTCTTCAAGAAGTATGAGCCGAAGAACCCCGACAAGGCCTTCCGCTTCATGTACATCGGGCAGAAGCCGCAGGACTATCTCAACGGCATGTTCGAGCTGGAGACGGCATTCCACACCTTCAACGAGCAGGAGCAGCACCGACATGAGCAGGACCCCGTGACGAAGGAGAAGCCGTACATCGAGCAGAAGCTGGAGTGTGCGGTCCTCTGCTCAGGAGAGCGCGACTCCCTCTGCGCCCGCAGCCTGGGCTACATGCCGCTGTGGCTGAACTCCGAGACGGCAGAACTCACCGAGGCTCAGTACAAGAAGGTGATGCGGATGGTGGAGCTGATGTACAACATCCCCGACAAGGACCTCACGGGCATCCGCCGCGGACGGGAGGTGGCCCTGCGCTACCAGGACATCCGTACCTGCTGGCTCCCGTCACGCTTCGAGCGGTTCAAGGATGACCGAGGACGCCACCGTAAGGACTTCAAGGACTGGCTGGAGCTGCAGGACAATCCGCGCCACAGCATGGCGGTCCTCATGAAGCAGGCGCTGCCGGCAAAGTTCTGGGATGCCTCCATCACCAAGAAGGGTGAGGAGAGCTTCTCCGTCAACTCGGCATGCCTGCAGTACTTCCTGAAGATGCAGGGCTTCTTCAAGCTGAAGGACCGTGAGGCGAACAAGGTCGACTTCGTGCGCGTCAACGGTAACATCGTGGAGAAGGTGAACACATCCGACATCGCTGAGTTCCTCATCAACTGGGCACGGGGCGAGGAGCGGAAGTTCCCGGGCAAGGACGTGCCGTCAGACACTCAGCCCATAGCGGTGCAGAACCTCATCATCGACTCGCCGCGCACGTCGCCCGCAGCGCTCGACAAGCTGGCATCAGTGGAGCTCGACTTCACCTCATACACGTCATCATCGCAGCTGTTCTACTTCCAGGACCGCACGGTGAAGGTGACGGCAGGGGGCATGACGGTGATGGATCCGTCAGAGGCGTCGGAGATGGGGCGCTATGTATGGAACGACTTGGTCATCCCGCACAAGTTCCGCCAGCTGCCGGAGATGTTCTCCGTCGAGCAGTCGGAGGATGAGGACGGGCAGAAGGTGTTCTCGCTGTCCATAGCCGGCACACCAGCAAGCAAGGTGTTCTGCTACCTGATCAACTCCAGCCGCCTCTACTGGCAGGAGGAGCTGGAGGAACTGACGGCCGACATGCAGGAGGAGGAGCGCAACAGCTACATCGCCGCACACCGCTTCTCCATCGACGGCAAGCTGCTGTCTCCGGAGAAGATCGTCGAGCAGAAGCAGTGCCTGCTGAACAAGATATTCTCCATCGGCTACATGCTACACGCATTCAAGAGCCCATCCAGGGCGTGGGCGCCGATGGCCATGGACTGGAAGATCGACGATGACGACAAGTGCAACGGCCGCTCAGGTAAGTCGTTCCTCTTCTCACAGGTGCTGGCGAGGTTCCTCAAGACCGTGAAGCTCTCCGGCCGTAACGCGAAGCTGCTGGACAACCCGCACGTCTTCGACCAGGTGAACCGCCACACGCGCATGCTGCTGGTGGATGACATATCAAAGGCGGTACGCATGGAGAACTTCTACGACAACATCACCTCCGACATGACAGTCAACCCTAAGAACAACCAGTCCTACAACATACCTTATATCGAATCACCGAAGATTGCCTTCACGACAAACTACGTACCTAACAACTTCGACGCCTCGACCATGGCGCGACTGCTGCCGATGGTATTCTCCGACTACTACCATGAGAAGACGGAGGACTCCAACTATAAAGGTTCTTACTCCATCCGCGACGACTTCCGCAAGGACCTCTTCGGTGTCGACTACACCGAGGATGAGTGGAACGCCGACCATAACTTCCTGCTGCAGTGCGAGGCGTTCTACCTCTCTGCCGTGCAGTCAGGGGCAAAGATACTGCCGCCGATGGAGAACATCATGCTGCGCAAGCGGAAGCAGGATATGAGCGGCAACTTCGAGCAGTGGGCCAACATCTACTTCTCGCCGCTTTCCGACCATCTGGATTGCTTCATCGTGCGCCAGGACGCACTCGACGACTTCCGCAAGTTCTCAGGGCTCAAGGATATGACCACCAACGGCTTCACGCGTAAGCTGCAGGCGTTCGTGAAGTACTGCAGCTACACCTCAGAGCTGAACCCGGCAGACTACTGCACCACGCGGCCTGACCCGGGACGTTCCAACGGCCGCATTCTGAAGCGACTCAAGAACCCGTCGACAGGCATGCCGCAGGGCAGCCCCGTAGACCATATCTACGTCCGCACAGACAAGAGCGTATTCATACCACTCAAACGGGAGATGGAAGAGCGTGAGAAGGAGTTCGAGCGCAAAGAAGCTACATCTTTCGGACCAGACGACGACAGGCCTTTCTAGGCTTTCCTTCATTCTTTTCCGTGCCGACACGCCAAAGGCTACCCGCCCCGCGTGTCGGCTTTTTTTATCGGGGTACGGGAAATTCGCCCCGACTCTTCCCCTTTCCCCATCTCTTTTTTCTACTTTTAATTTGTAACTTTGTAACAGATGTTGATTTTTTGAAGATAAAAATAAGAATATCAATAAGTTAGATAAGAAAAAAGGGTGTTACACTTTTCGTTACAACTCCGTTACAACTTGATTTTCGATTTGTAACAAACGTAACAGGTCAGACGTCTGTTACAAATGTGACACTCCGTTACACTTCGATTTTTGCCCCCATTTTGGTTTTTGTAACAAGCCCAACTTGTTATATATCAGTTTGTTACGGAGTTATAAACACTCGTTTGTTACGTTGTTACAAATTTTATCGTGTTTCAACTATTTCAAGAAAAAGAAGAAAAAATGGAAAAAGAGAATCAGGAAGAAATTTGGAGGATATGTGTCTTTTGGTAAGATTTTTCATTCTTACCTTGAATTTTTTATCATTTTAGTGATAGTTTTTATCAGAAAAGTACTAACTTTGCAGCACATAACCTTCTAAAAATGAGTCAAGTCTGCATCTATCTTAAACTAAAACCTTTCGTGGCTCAGTACCTGCACCATCACTTCGGCGATCCTGTCAGGTTCGAGCCTCAGTCAGTTCTCAACGCACGGATCGTTGCCGTGCTCCAGTCGAAACGCGGTCATGAGCCGGAAGTGGCGACCGAGGGGATGACGGCCGTCTGCATCCCCTACTCCAAGCAGAAGGACCCGGCCAACTGGAACTACGTGTCCCAGAACGGTAAGCGGTTCATCATCGAGCTCATCGACGCGCTCTTCCTCAACAACCTATGGTCGGAGATGTACGAGATGGTCGGCGATGAGAAGCGCATCCAGTCGGCGGCATATGCCTGGTGCGAGATGCACGGTATCGACATCGAGCATGCCGACACCATCCGCATGAAGTTCTACCGCGAACGCATCAAGCTCCTGAAGAGGGGCATAGATCTGCGCAAGAAGACGAGGATAAAAATAAAAAAATGAAAAAATCACGCGAAATCGCACCGTAAAGATACCCCGTTTTGTTCTGACGCGTGCGCGCGCGTGCGCTTATGTTCTTTTAATAAACAAAAACATAAATTATGAATCAACTGAAGAATGTAGTGGCTGTCTCACGCGTCCTGGCATCAGAGCTCGGACAGGTGATCAGCAACGGCGACGGCACATGCACCGTCTCCGGAAACGTGGCATGGGAGGCGCTGGATATCAGGGTTCCGGCGAAACTCACTATAAATAATAAGGTTGAGAACAAGTCTGTGACATGGGCTGCACAGCTGGTTTTCTATGTCTGTGACTTCATCCAGTTGCAAGGGCACTGTGTGTACAGGGTGACGCTGGCAGACGGCACGGTGCTGCTGATGGGCACCGAAGAGAGGCCGTACACCATCACCACATACACGGTAACGTACCCTGAGAACATGGGCGACAGTCAGCTGATGGAAGTCAAGGTTGAATACAGGTCGGCCTCCAAACTGCTCATAATAGGCTGATATAAAGTTGTTTTAATCTCTGCTCTTCATCGCTACCTTTGCCGAAAACAAAGGTTGCATGAAGAAATATGATCTTTTTCTCACTGGCACAGTCGGATGGGGCATCTCAGCCGACTATGTCAAGTACACGCTCGACAAATCAAAGGGCAAGCCTGTCAACGTAGCCATCTGCTCTCTGGGAGGCTATGTCGACACAGGCCTGCAGATATACGAGCTCTTCAAGAACCACGGTGAGGTCTACGTCGACTTCATCGGCATGTCTGCATCGGCTGCCACGTTCATGGCCATGGGTGCCAAGAGCATCTCGATGGCCAAGAATGCGCTCATCCTCATCCACAACTCCATGACATGGGTGGATGAGTGGGGCTCGCGCAACAAGGAGCAGATAGATGCCGCCATCGACCGACTGAAGTTCACCCGCGACCAGCTGTCGACCATCGACGACGTGCTGGCGCAGATCTATGCCGACCGCAACGGCAAGTCCGTAGACGAGGTGAAGACCAAGATGAAGAAGGCGGCATGGATCAAGGCGTCGGACGCCAAGGACTTCGGCATCGTCGACGAGATCATCGACGCCGTCAAGGTGCAGGACCAGATGCCTGCAGGTATTCAGAATTCTTATTGTACGGAGATGGGCCTTCCCCAGCTGCCGAAGGGATTCAACCCCGAGACAGGTGAGGAGTCTCCCGCCACAACGAGCACAATCCAAAAGGCGATGGATCTGCTCAAGGGCCTGCTTCCAAAATCAGTCGCCGACAACAGTCAAAGTCAAATGAAAATTAAAATCTTCGCATCCGTGATGGCACTGCTGGCCAACACGGAAGGGTTCGAGACCACCGACAAAGGTGAGGTCATCCTGTCACAGGACCAGATGAAGAAGCTCGACGAGGAGTTGAAAGCGCAGAACGAGGCCTGCTTGAAGGCTAAGGCTGCCATCGACAAGCTCACGGCTGACATCAAGTCCAAGGACGTGGAGATCGCCAACCTTAAGAAGGGTCCCGGTGAGAGTGAGAATGGCGGTGAGGAAGTCGATGAGGAGAACCCCATCAACGGCGCCGCTGAGTTGTTCAAAACCATTAAAGACGCACTGTAATATGGCAAAGCCCGCTACTGCTGTGGATCCCCAGGTGGATTTCACTCCGGAATCGCTATCGACAGCGTTCCAGAAATATCGCACAGAGCTGATCGTCATGCCGATGTTCACCATGCAGCCAGCACTGGCTCACATGGCCATCCGCACCGGCATCCGCTATCAGGAGCATGTGCACGAGATGAAGGGTAACTTCGAGATCGGACCGTACGACAAGTACAAGATGGGTCAGGGTCTCGTGGAGATCACCCAGCGCACGCTGCAGACTTACTTCGGTAACTGCATCGAGCCTATCGACGTCAACGCCATCTACCAGTCTCTCTGGGGCAGCGACATCAACAAGGGTGAGGGCCTGAAGAACACGCCATGGACAAAGCGCGTCTGCGCCTATATCATGGCACAGCTGGGTGAGAAGCTCTACGACGCGATGTGGACCGCCGTCCGCAACGACGCCGGAACCACCACCGCCGAGCTGTTCAACGGCTTCTGCAAGATCGAGGACATCGAGATTGCCGCTGGTGCCATGTCTGCCGAAGAGCAGAACTTCTTCCCTCTGACCGAGTCTATCACTGCCGAGAACGCAGAGGACGTCATCAACGACTTCATCTGGGGTAACGGTACCACATGGGCCGGTGTCCACAAGAAGCTCCGCGACGGCCACTCCCTGAAGCTCTTCATGAGCGACCGCACAAAGCACCTCTACGAGGTTGCCTATCAGATGAACCACGGTTCGCTGCCCTACAACCAGCAGTTCCAGAAGGCTCATCCCGAGGGAAAGGCCAACATCGAGTTCGTAGCCCTTGGCAACGTGCCCGACAACTACCTGTCGCTGACGTCCAAGAACAATATCCTCTCGCTGTGGAACCAGAAGACCGCTGATGAGAAGTTCCTCGTGGAGAAGTCGCTGACCTCTCACTACGACAACGACTTCATCGCCAACCTGTTCTACGGTGAGCAGTACCTCTCTGTGAACAAGGAGATGCTTGCCGTCTGCAAGGCTGATCCTACTGCCGCTTCTTCCGGCTCTTCTGAGTCCGGATCTGGCTCTTCTGAGGGTTCCGCAAATGCCGGCACCGAGGGCGCTGGCTCTGAAAGCACGGGCACCGAGGGCGCTGGCTCTGAAAGCACGGGCACCGAGGGCACTGGCTCTGAAAGCACAGGCACCGAGGGCGAGAACAACGGCCAGGGTTAATTATTAACGTTTAAAGATTAAGAGTTATGCCAAGATGTACTTCTGAAGTAGACCTCTACGCTAATGCTGAGTTCTGCCCTGGTGATGCTTCGCTCCCCGGCGTGCGTCCCCATTTCTATACCATCAAGAAGGCCGACATCCTGACGTTCCCTGCAGTGAAGGGAACATCGGCGACCTCGATGGGTGAGGTGTGTGTCATCGACGGCAGCTTCGTGCTGGCCGAGTCGAAGACATGGAAGCGTCACGACCTGATCGACGGTGAGTCCGAGCCCTCCTGCGAGAGCCAGGGCTCAGAGGGTAGCAAGTCCTTCCTCAACCGCGTCAACCTCGTGCTGCCCGGTACACAGAAAGAGGTGTCCGGTCTGATCGCACTTCTCAACAACGACGATGTCGTCATCGCCTATCCGCAGCGTGACGGAAAGATCCGTATCATCGGTAACGAGATGTTCAAGGTGCAGTTCGAGCTGGGTCAGAATGGCGGCCGTGCCGTCACCGACTCTGCACAGACCACCATCAACGCCTCCGTCACCGACGTCTGCCCGGCTCCCTTCTACGAGGGTGACCTCGTGACAGCCGACGGCACCATCTCTGGTGCTACGGACGCGCTCGTGCCTGTTGTTGAGGACGACCACGAATGATTGTTTTTAGTTAGGTTAATATGATGTTTAGCGCGGGATGGCTGGCGATGACTCGCTGCCATCCCGTTTTAATTTCAAATGTATGAATGATCCGAAGATTACAAAGGCCATGCTCGAATGGTCGAAGGCCGACCACTCCTCAGAGGAGATGATCGTCAAGGGTGCCACACTCCTGCTGCAGGTGAACCGCAACAAGGGGCTGTTCATGCGCATCTGCCACAATCCCAGCCGGGGCCTGGCAAAGCTCGAGTACGAGATCAGGAAGCACCTGGCCTACCGTCAGGACGGTCTGAACATCGAGGATGTGGTGAAGATGGACCAGCAGCTGCAGAAGGTGCTGCCCAAACAGGCCGAAATCAACGCCTGCGTCAAGACGCTGCGGGAGATTGACAACCCGCCGTTCCATCCCGACGAGGTGATTCCGGTGGCTGAGGACGGCGCTTCCATCGTACGAGGCAAGCGCCCGGACCACGACTCGCTGCCTGGTGACATCAAGGCCATCTGGGAGAAGAACTGCGAGCGGTGGCGGAAGATCAAGGCTAGCTTCGAGCTGCTCAAGACGCTGAAGGAGCCGTGCGACAGATACGAGTATGTCAAGGCGATGAAGGAGGCATGGTACGCCTACCGAAAGGACATGAACCGCTACGATGAGTACAAGGGCTCCATGGACGAGTTGGTGACAGTGACCTCCGGCAGAGGACTGACGGTGGATGAACAGAAGGAGGTCGACCTGGCACAGGCTTACATCAGTAAGAGCCTGCCCAAGCTGCTCGACCTCGTGGAGATGGCACAGGACCCGGATTTCGACAAGGCAGAACAGCTGGAGGCCAAGCGCAGTGCCATCCAGCAGCGCGTGGACACCCTGCTGAAGTACAAGGTGCTCCTCTCCGATCAGCGCAAGGCTGACCTCCGCAGTTGTGACATCCGCATTGTTCCCGACGATGCCCAGGGGAAAGAATCTTGACCAGCTGCTCAAGCCGCTGTCCTCATGCCATCTGCAGAGCTACCTGGGCAAGGGCCTTCACACGCTAGGCCTGCTCGACTGGATTCTCCGTCAGACCGGAAGGGCTGACGTCTACGTGTCCACGTTCTCCACGTCGGACGCCTTCCTTCGCGGGTTCCTGAACCTCCGCAAGAGGGACCTCATAGAGCACTCCGTGCTGCTGGCAGACCTCAAGGCTTCACGTAAGACGGTGAAGCTCTACAAGGAGATGGGGCAGTGCTTCGACGCGGTCTACCTGGCGATGAACCACTCCAAGGTGGTGCTCGTACAGAACGATACGCACCTGGTGACGGTGGTCTCCTCACAGAACCAGACGTATGGAGACCGAGCCGAGTGCACCATCATCACTACCTCTCAGGAGGTGTTCCTGGAGCAGTACTCCGGACTCAAGGAAATGATTGACGAAAACTCTATATTGCTGAATGGACTATTCCACGGACTTGCTCAACGGGATAGAGAGTCTGGCGAAGAGCTTGACTCCTATTACGGAGATTGGTGTCCTTTTGGGGCTTAACGAGATAAGCCTCAGGGATGATATCCTCACGCCGGGACACCCCGCACGTGAGGCGTTCTACCGCGGATATGCCAAGACGGCACTGAAGATCAGGCAGCGCAACCTCGAACTGGCAGAGGCCGGCTCACCTGCTGCAGACGAGGCACTGCGCGCCTACCTCAAGACAATGAACAACGACCTATGAGCGTACCTGTAGATATCGACAAATACCAGTCATGGCTGGCACTGGATGAAGACCAGCTCATCGAGGAGCATGTGCCCGACAAGACCATCGTGCGCATCTGCCGGCTCAGGGCTCTCTACACCTACTGGTGCCGATTCCCCTCGAAGTCGCCCAGGGAGGTGATAGAGTATGCAATGCTCCAGTTCCGCGTGCAGGAGAGCGAGGCATACGACGACATGCACATCCTGAAGGTCATAGTGGGCAACCTGCAGGAGTCGTCGAAGAAGTTCTGGAGGTGGCGCATCAACCAGATGATAGAGGAGGACCGTGCTCGGGCAAAGCGCGACGGAGACCACCGCAGCGTGGCGGCCATGCAGAAGAACCTGATAAAGAATAATCTCACTGACAAGGAGGATACGCCTGAGATGGCATTCGACAAGATCGTGCCGCTGCAGATAGAGCCCACTGATGACCCGACGGTCATCGGCATCAAGCGCATCCCCAACCTGCGTGACAAGGTGAAGAAGATGATCCGCAAGTATGATGCGGAGTATGCTGACTTCACAGAGATACCTGCTGACGACGATGGAGACACAGAGACAGTACTTTAACGACGCGCAGATGTACCCGCTGATGCTCATGCCGCGGAATCTGGTGGCGGTCATGGGGCGTGGTACAGGAAAGGGTCTCATCGACGCTGTCCGGCAGCTGCAGGTGTTCCAGCTGATGGAGGGCTCCACCACGGGCTTCGTCTCCCCATCCTATAAGAAGTGTCTCATATCGACGCTGCCGTCGCTCCTGGTGCACTGGGAAAGGTGGGGCTACAAGCGCGACATACACTACACCGTGGGCAAGAAGCCGTGGAAGGCGCTCCACTGGAAGGATCCTATCTTCACGCCGCAGAACTGGGAGAATGTCATCGGGTTCTACAACGGCAGCGTGTGCCAGATCATCACGCAGGACCGTGAGGGTGCATCCAACGGTATGTCTCTCGACCATATACTCATCGACGAGGCGAAGTTCGTCGACTACGAGAAGCTGAAGAACGAGACGTTCCAGACCAACCGGGGCAACGAGATGTTCTTCGAGAAGTGCCCGCTGCACCATGGCATCACCATCACGTGCGACATGCCGGTGACGAAGAAGGGCTCATGGTTCCTCCAGTATGAGAAGCTCATGGACAAGGACCTCATACGTGTCATCGAGGGGCTGGTGTATCAGGTATGGAAGGTGAAGCAGCGCATAGCGGCCAGCCCGCAGCGCTATGAGCGGTATATGGCTGAGCTGGGGCAGATAGATCGACAGCTGGCGTTCCTCCGCAAGCAGGCCTACCTTTATCTGGAGCGTCCGTCGGTGTACAACCTGGCTGTGCTGGGCGAGGACTTCATCAGGCGCATGAAGCGGGAGCTGCCGGCACTGACATTCGCCACCTCCATCATGTGCAAGCGCATCAACATCGCCACCGACGGCTTCTACGGCTCGATGCGAGAGGATGTCAACCTCTATGTGGCCCCAAACAAGTCTAGGCTGTCTCTGCGTAACCTGGGCGAAGGCGTGGTCTACGAGAACGACTGCCGGCTCGACTCCGACGTGGACCCCGACGAACCGCTGATGATCGCACTGGATGCCAACCAGAACATCAACTGGCTGGTGTGCGGACAGGTGCAGAAGGACACGAAGCTGCGCGTGCTGAAGTCTTTCTTCGTGAAGAACGAGCGTATCCTGGACGACCTGATGGAGGACTTCTGCAAGTACTACGAGCATCACAAGACCAGACAGGTCATCTTCTTCTTCGACCACACGTTCAAGGGGCAAGGATATGCGCTGCGAACCAACGACGATTTCTATATCTTCATCCATAACTTCCTGTCCGACCGCAACTGGTTCGTAGAGGACGTGTTCATCGGTCAGGCCATGGAACATATCAAGAAGGCAGAGCTCATCAACCGCATGTTCGTCGGAAAGGCGACGCATCAGGTTCTCATCAACCGCGACAACAACGAGGCGCTCCTGCTGTCCATCGAGACGGCCGGCGTGCGCAACGGCAAGAAGGATAAGTCCGGTGAGAAGCTGGCTGAGACGGAAGAGGACAGACTTGAATATCGTACTGACGGTAGCGACGCCTTCGACACACTGTGCATCGGGGTGGAGCGCCACCTGCAGACTTTCTACGACGGTCACACCACTTCTGATCTGGGCTGTGAGTCGTTCATCGGATAGGCTGCCTTTCTTTCCTGACACCATCCTTACATCTATTACTTGTCTGCCCTCACGGCAGGCGTTGATTCACTTTCTTCATCTCCTATGTCTTAGGGTATCACTGCGGTCATATAGATTCCGGTGATGCCTGATGTCACGTGGCGGTAGGGCTGTTCCTCCATGGCCCGCCGGGGGATGCCTTACGACTCTCCTCCAGCCGACGTCTGCGTTTCCCATTGTATCATGCCATGGCCGGTCTCTGCAGAGGCTGGCCTTTCTGTCTTTGCCGAAGTCTGATGGTTGTCATGTCGTTTTTCCTTGAGTCTTGCTTCGGTTTTCTCCCGCATTGATTTTTCCTTTGCAAAGGTACGACAAGCGGGAGCCTGCAAGGTCATGCGGCGTTTGCTCGGAAATTTTTCGAGAAATTTGGGTGCAGTTGCTCCTTAGTCAAATTTCCATGTCCGGGGATCGAAAATTTTCCGGCAAAACCTTGCATTGCACTCCCTTCTCCTTGTTGCGTTTCTTATGCACGTAAAAATTACAAAAGCGGGAAACCGCTTCAAGTTTAACTCAAAAAAAACAAGCATTATGACAACTACATCTCAGACATCGGTTATCAAGACAAGGCCTTACAGCCACAGCAGCAGCGGCATGAGCTTCTACAACATAGTAGTGAACGCAGAGGACGGCAACTACCAGGAGTTCGAGATCGAGGCATCCTCCTTCAGCGAGGCCGAGGCACAGGCCAACCGTATAGCCCACGAGACATTCACCGACATCACTTTCGTCGAAATCTACAAGATCGCTTAACGTAAAACCCTATAAGACTCATAATCATGGAAAAGAAAGTTTCATTTATCAACGCACGGCTCGTCAAGAGCAACAAGTCAAACCATAAGGTGTGGATGGTGACCACAGAGGGATGGCAGCCCGTCTTCTGCAAGAACGCCAAGTCTGCCCTGAAATATATCTTCCAGCTGAAGAAGTCCACAGGCGGCTTCGTCTCTCACGACACCATCGAGAAGCTCAGGCTCGAGATCGCACTCAGTAAGAATCAAGTCTCTACTATGTAAACACGCCCGCCAGCGGGGACGGCCTCAGACCGCGTACAGGCCGGGCCGGGCTCCGCTGGCTTTTAAGAAACCCTATTTATTCACTTTTAAAATTGATGAGAACATGAAAAAAGAAGTTTCCAACAAACAGGCAGGCGCAGAGCGCGTAGTCTCAAAGTTCACTGACCAGATGATCCAGACCATCAGGGACATCAAGGCAGGATGGAGGAAGTCATGGATAAGCACGTCGGCAAACGGCCAGCCCATGAACCTCAGCGGCCGCAGCTACAACCGCATGAACGAGTTCTTCCTCTACTTGTTCTGCGAGGCGAAGAAGTTCCGGTATCCGGTGTTCGTCACGCTCCATGCGGCAAACGCCATGGGCGCGCATGTCAACAAGGGCGCCGAGTCCGCACCGGTGCTGTTCTGGAAGATCGACGTGAAGTCCAAGGACGGACGCCACATCTCCATCGACGAGTACAGGAACCTGTCGAAGGACCGGCAGGCAGACTACGAGACGTTCCCGGTACTGAAGTACTACAATGTCTTCAACATCCAGGACACGAACCTCGGTGAGGTGCAGCCAGAGAAGGTTGACAAGTTCCTCAGCGAGCATTTCGTGGAGCCTGAGCTCCGTAATGCCGGCGGCATGTACGCCAACGAGGCGCTCGACGCCTTGGTCAGCAGCCAGTCGTGGGTGTGTCCCATTTCACTGCAGCAGCAGGACAGGGCGTTCTACAGCCAGACGACTGACAGCATCACGCTTCCCGTCAAGGAGCAGTTCAACCTCGGCGGCACCGAGGATGAGGTGTTCGTAGCCGGGCAGGAGTTCTACTCCACCATGCTGCACGAGATGACGCACTCCACGGGTGCCTCCTCCAGGCTCGACCGTCTGACAAAGACGCCGTTCGGTTCGCCTGAGTACGCCCGCGAGGAGCTGGTGGCAGAGCTAACGGCTGCGCTCATGGGTCACAAGCTGGGCTTCAACACACGCGTGCAGGACAACAGTGCGGCCTACCTCTCCAGCTGGCTGAAGTCGCTGGGCGAGGATCCGAAGTTTCTGGTCAGCGTGCTGGCCGACGTGAGCAAGGCTGCACAGATGATCGAGCAGCATATCGGTAACGGAGAGGTGGCTTAGGCTACCTCTTCTTTGTCTCACATCTAGATGTTCACGGATATGCTGGCATACGCTCTATACGAATACATCCCCAAGAGGAGGATATACAAGGCTAGCTTCGAGCAGCTGGACCTCAACCGTCGCATCCTTGACTTCAAGGACGGACGCAACTACGCATCAAGGTGGGCAGCCCACACGATGGCATACGCACTGCAGGCAGTAGACCTCAGCGACACGGTCGTCATGTGCATACCTGCCCATAGCCAGCATGCCTATGTGCGGCGATACAAGAGGTTCCTCAGCGAGTTCTGCTCAAGGAGCAATGCCGTGAATGGATTCGACTACGTCAGGATCCATGGATGCAGGGAGATGAAGCACCTCTCCGCACAGAGGCACTACGTCTCCTGCATGAGCAATGCCAGCATAGATGCAGGCATCAGAGGGCGCAAGGTCCTGGTCATCGACGACATCTGCACCACGTGTTCTTCGGCGGCTACATTCATCAGCTGCCTGCGCGCTGCGGGTGCGGAAGTCGTGATGGCCATGTTCCTGGCCCGTACCAAGCGCTGCTGGATGTGAGGCAGTCAGCATGACTGTCACTGCCGAATAGGTATCGCGCCTATCGTACCCCGCCCACCCTGGGCCGTGCGCTTATGCTTATGCCCGGGGAACGATAGGCGCGATGGCACAGGCCGTGACGTACCTGTGCCCTTTGTCTGTCCCCTCCCCTCTCCCCGGCACAATGATGAGTCATGATGAACGTATTCATGATGATCATCATAGAGCCGCCTTAACCGCGGATGCGGTGGGTGGGGGTGGGCGCTACGTAACAATCGGGCGTATATTTGCGTAAAAAGTCGTTACATATTCCGCTCAAATAGGGGTGGCAAGTCAGCGCGGGGCGTAGGGCGGTGGAGGCTGCATTCGCAGACGCCTGCGGCGCGAGCGGCACCCAAAAACGCTAATTCATTGATTCGTAGCGTTTTCGGGGCCCGTGATAGTGGAATACGCCGCCCTTTTAGCCTTTTCTGAAACGGCTACCTTGGCGGCTTCTGATTGATGATCTTCTTTTTGATAGGCAGCCCATGAGCGGGCTTGCCTGAGATGAAGGCGTGAAGAGGTGGTATATGTGATGCTGCCTGAAAGGGCTGTTTTAGGGGTAAAAAACATGAACAGTACTTCATTATTAGGAAGTTACGGCAGGTTACGGCAAGTAACGGCAGGTTACGGCAGGTTTCTTGAAATTAGTCATTTCAGTCACGGCAGGTTACGGCAGGTTTTCTACTGCTAACTAACAAAAAAATGGTTACTTAAGGTAAAAGTGTTAAATAAATGAGAATTTCTCACTTTATTTGATTTTATATGTTAAGTTTTCGAGATTTTGTGTATATTTGCAGCGAGTATCAATTTAAAACTTGCTTCTATGAATATGATTAGTATTGTCACATTTGGTGTGATTCTTTTATTAGTATTTGCCTTTTTATTAAGCATCAAACAATCTGAAAAGGAAAAAGCTGAAAAAGAAAAGTTAGAAAAAGAAAAGAAAGATGAGGAAGAGAGATTAAAATTTGAAGAATGGAAGAAAGAAGTGAAAAAACGGGAAGAAGAAGCCAATAGAATTTTAGCAGAAAGAACTATGGCTCTAGAGAAAGAAAGGAAAGAAAAAGAACAAAGGGAAAGAATGCAGGCTATAAGAGAGAGACAAAGAGAGGAGCAATTAAAAAAAGATAAACCTGAAACTTTAGCTATTAGTGCTTTTAGCCCTAACAATAAAATCAATTATATTTCTCCTACTAACGGAATCTTTGTTTGTAGTATAGAAAACAAAAAAATTGGCCGTTCTGAAACTTTCTTCCTTAATTCAAAGAAAGATGTCATTGATTTTTTAGAAAGTGTCTTATATTGTTGGTCCAAGCAAGAGGATAACTTATTATACTACCCGTCTGCTGCGTTTCCTTTTAAGCAACTTCGCAACAAATATGTCAATATAGTAGGAATGAAGTTTAGAGAGGACGAAGCTCAAAATAAAGTCAGCATTTTATATCCTGGCTGTTTAATCCTGTTCGCTCCGGAGAGAAACAATCTTGCTGACTCTAATGCAATAGGAGTATATACAGCAGATGGTTATCATATAGGTTATGTATCTGCTAAATTCTGCGAAGATCTTATTGATGAATATGATGGTGTGTTTATGGGATGGATGAGTACGAAATGGCAAAAAGGAAAAGGAGTGTTCTCGGTAGCCATTGTAAGCGGTAAAGACAAGAAGGAAAATATAAAAGAAGAAGATATTCTAGAATGATTTTAGCATAGTAATTCCCTCGGTAAATACCACTCAGGTGCTATTTACGTAAATTTTACGTTACTTTTTCCCGAATTTCTTTGGAGGTTCGGGATTTATTCGTACCTTTGCCCTCGGTTACAAAACGGTGGTATGCCACTCGTCAGGGCGCACGTCAGACGCTCAGCTTATTACAGCCGGGCTTTTTTTATAGCCAAATCGGTTACCAACATAACCTCGCGGCTGCCTTCTCGTAAAACTGAATTGCCCTCGGGTGAGTCACTGTTTTGTAACCAACGGGAGGTGCAGCCGCTTTTCTGTCCCTGCGCCAGTGCGGTTCGCTGGTAGGTTACAAAACAGTGCAATTATGGAAAAATTGTCATTTGAAGAGTTTCACCGTACGGAGCTGCAACCTCTGTATGATGAAATTGCGAGAAGTAAGGCTGAACAGAACAGCCAGGTTGAGTTACTATTGGATCAGTACGGAGAGCAGTCTGCTGAGCTCAGGCGTATCTATCGTGAGCGCACCGAACATGTGGAGCATGAGTTCCACATGGCCATGAGGAATCTGAGGAGGAAGAAGAGTGAGGCGCAGTTCAAGATTGAAGCTGAGTGCAAGGCGAAGCGCACGCTCCTGCACGACAGGATTCAGGCGCTCAAGGATGAGTTCCAGCAGAAAGGAGGTGAGTTATGAACGCCTCTATGACCGTCAGACGGACACGGCCGTCGCTGCTTTCCAGTCTGGAGAGTATTGTAAAGGATTGTAAGGCATGGCTCAATGCCGAGTCTCAAACCTTCACCGCCATCTGTGGCGAGGACAAGGAGGTCTACACACACATGGATGTGCTCAAGGCTAACGCGGCACTCCTGATCGTGCTCATCATAGTTGGTGTGGCAGGTTCCCTATAGTTGATTCGTGCAGAGATAGGATAATTTAATTAGAATCACATTAAACGGAATTGATATGAAAGAACTTGATTTGACTGAAAAGTCGCGTATTATACTCAGCGACATCCTCGAGGAGGATAATCTCGAATGTACCACCAACATGCTGACTGATACCATCAACATGCTGCAGAAGCGCGCATATGATGAGCTGGATATCAGCACATCGCACGCCCTGTTTCAGACAGCCTACGAGCTGCAGATGCTTTTGTCGAAACTATTAAAGATTAGAAAGGAACAGTATGGAACAAGAGAATAAAGAAAATAGAATTGCTAAAGAGGTTCTGGATGCCTACTTCCTCTTCCGCAGACCGCTGCCGGAGAATGGTGCCATCCAGCAGAACCTCACCACACAGCAGATCCAGGACGAGCTTGAGCCTATGATGCTCATCTCCCTGAATGACATCATACAGTATATGTCTGACCATGAGTTCAGCATGACCACCGAGGCCGACGGCTCAGTGGCATGGGCTGTGTGGAGGATAAGATGAACTGATTTTTTTACTTATATCAATGATGGGGGGCTGCCTGCAGAGATGCACGCAGCCCCTTTTTCGTGTGTTGTTTTATTTACACGCGCATGCTCCTATCTTTGCAGCATGATTACAATCGCAAACACATACGGTGCCATGGAGTTCTCCAGCGCCATGAGAGACCTCGCAGTCTCCATCACCTATACCCGTGCCGTCATCACGCTCACGGTCACCAAGAGCGGTACCTCGAAGGTGGTCTATAGCGAGACGCTCTATCCCGACTCCTCAGGCAACATCACGCTGAGCGATATCGACTGCCTCCTGGAGCCTTATGCTGAGAAGTGGCTGGTGTTCACAGCCGCCTTCTCTGTCACGGAGCAGCAGGTGACGGTGGATGCCGACGGCAACGAGCAGGTGACACCCACCGACTCCGACGGGTTCTCGCTGCAGATCGTGTCGTGCAAGGCCAATATCGTCAACGAGACGGCCACGCACTTCTGCAACAACCACTTCCTCACCCTTTTTGACGGCATACGGCAGACGGCACATGGCTATCTGGAGTATCTCACCTACACCGGCACCGACACTGCGTCGTGTGCGGCCACCTATGGCGACGGCTCGACGCAGACGTTCCAGCTGACACGCATCGGCGGATCTGACGAGTACTCGGTCATCGACGTGTCGCCCTCTGAGTTCGACGTCACGGGTAAGACGCTGGTGAGCTACCGTGTGTCGGCGGGACTCCGGTACCAGGATTATCAGGTGATGATCGACGCTGACCGTGACGTGTCGCCCGTCTTGCTGTTCATGAACTCCTTCGGGGTGGAGGAGCTGGCCTACTGCACGGGCGAGCACCGCAGGGTGGCCTCCTTCGACCGCAAGCAGACACGCATAGGACGGCTGAAGACGTCGTACGAGATTCAGGAGAAGGAGTCGTTCAAGGCTGACACGGGACCGCTGACCTATCCCATGGCCAACTGGTGGCGGGAGGTGCTGCGCTCCAAGGACATCAAGGTGCTGCAGGTCTACCAGGGCGAGGTGTCGCCGCTGTCGGGCGTGCCCGTCATCATCACCTCGGAGAAGGCTGAGGTGTCTAACGAGGCTGACTTCATCCCTCGCTACACCTTCGACTACGAGTACTCCGACCGTAACCACTCCTACTACGAGAGCAGGGTCGAGGGCCGTATCTTCGACAACACGTTCGACAACACATTCAACTAGGATGAAAAAGCCGATACACATGAAGCAGTCCCAGCAGATGCTGGACATCGCCCGTGAGTCGGGACAGCCGGTTGACATCAGGGCATGGGACTCCCGTGGTAACGTCATCCTCTACAAGGGATGGCGCGTGAGCAGCTCCAGCTGGAAGGGAGGGTGGCACCGCATCATCAACCCCGTGAACCACGAGATACGTACCTTGCCCGACATCTACATTTTCGAAATTAACGGTCATCCGATATATCTATGAAGAAGAAAAATAATTCCAACCAGTCGCGGCTCGTACAGACGGGCGTCAGCGGCGACTATGAGCAGTATGCGCTGCTGCCGGGCGAAGTGTTCGACTCAGCAGGCGAGGCCGAGGTGTCGATACACTACAAGCACGACACAGCGGGGATCTTCCGGCAGGATGATGACGACATGATAGCGAGCGTCACCATCGCAAAGCGCGAATACAGCTATGTGTCATGGGGAGAGGATAACCTGACACCCTACCATAACATGTCGCTCATCGAGGACAACATGATCATGTCGCAGTGCCAGCAGTTCAACATCCTCACCTGCTACGGGCAGGGCGTGCGGTTCCTCGACCGGCAGACGAAGGAGAAGACGGAGGATCCCGAGATACGGCGGTTCTGCCTCATGAACGCCATCCACCGTCAGTGGCTCAACATGTCAGCCGACATGAAGTACAACTTCTTCTCCGTGGTGGTCATCAACCTGAGCCGTGACCACAAGCATGTCGTGATGATGCGCACACGTCAGGCATGCGACTGCCGGTTCTCACCGAAGAATCAATACGGGGTGTCTGAGTATGTCCTGGTAGGCGACTGGCTGAAAGGAGAGCCAGGCAACGTAGAGCCCATCCCGCTGCTCGACGAGTTCAACCCCCTTGGCGACCTGGAGTATCGCGTGGGCTTGGCTCCGCATCCCTATACGTCGGAGACGCTCCCCCCTCCGCCGGATGGCAAGGACTGCAAGTTCGCCATCCTGTGCCTGATGCCGACACCGGGATACCGCACCTATCCGATTCCTTATCATTACAGTATCTACCGCGACTACTGGTACGACATCTACCGCCTCATAGGCATCGGCAAGCGCCACATGATCAAGAACACGTCGGCACCGCGCATACAGGTGGAGATTCACCGCCAGTTCTGGGACAACGTGTGCCGTGAGAAGGGCATCACCAACCAGAAGGATCGGCTGAAGGAGATCAAGCGCGTGCGCCAGGAGATAACCGACTTCTGCACGAAGCCGGAGAATGCCGGCAAGGCGTGGATCACGTCGTACGACATGACGCCCGACGGCAAGGAGAAGCGCATGGTGCGCATCAACAACCTCAATGAGGGCCAGAAGAAGGAGGGCGGCGACTGGAGCGACGACATGCAGGAGGCTTCCAACTCGCTGTGCTTCGCCATGGGCGTACACCCGAACATGGTGGGGGCTGTGCCGGGAAAGAGCCAGATGAACAACTCGGGATCTGACAAGCGTGAGCTCTTCACCCTGAAGCAGGCGCTGGAGAAGGCCTTCCACGACATCATGGAGGTGCCGTTCCATGTGGTGATGCACTTCAACCGCTGGTCCGATAAGTTCGCCATCGACGTGCCGATGATACAGCTCACGACACTCGACGAGAACAAGGATGCTAAGGAAGTGAAGGTAGACGACAATAAATCTGACGATAATGGCAACAATCAATCTAACAGTTAATAAGCAGATCTTCGACCATGCCGTACCGGCAGCGAAGGAGCCCAAGGGCACAGTGTTCGCCAAGATGCAGGAGTGCATCAGTGATAACATGGAGTCTATCGCCAGCGAGCTGCTCGGCGACGTGGGCATCAATGCCGCCAATGCCGCTCCGACGGAGAAGCTGGCAGTGACGCTGATGCACGCTGCGTGCATCGGGGCTGTGCTGGCGAACCTGCGCAGCATGGACCTCGTGCTGACGGCCACAGGCTTCGGGGTGGTGAGCACCAACGACACCGCACCGGCAAGCAAGATGCGCGTCGACGCCCTGGAGGAGGAGCTGGCAAGGCACTTCTACATCAAGTACCACGACCTCCACACGCTGTTGTTCAGTGTGGTGGGATGGGCCGACCAGATAGAGCAGAAGCAGTACCCTTGCTCGCTGTTCTATCACTTCTCCTTCCTTAGCAAGTTTGCCGGATTTACACATCCCAAGGCTAAGGACTGGGATCTGGCCATCCCGGTGATAGGGGCGGCTGATGAGTTCATCATCAAGCATATCAGCTATGCCTACCACGAGGAGCTGCTGGATGAGATGCGCTCCAACAGCGTATCTACGCACAACGGTGTCATCATCTACTATATCCGCTCGTACATCGGTGCGTGCATCCAGGGACGCGCCGACACGGCTGAGGAGATCTACAAGCGGATGATGAACATCATCGAGGATGACCTCGACGACTATCCGACCTACCGCGACAGCGAGGCATACGAGACTAACCACTTCGAAGGATATGAGAATAAGCGGGAAGAGGGTGCATATCACTTCCTCGGATAGGGTGATCCGTCTGAAGTGTCCCACATCATGGGCGAAGCTCTCCGAGGAACAGCTGCGCTATGCGCTCACGCTCATAGGCTCGAACCTCTACACGGACGTGGAGGTCAGGACGCTCCTGCTCATCAGGCTATGCGGCATCCATGTGGTGAAGCAGCATGCCGGGGGGTCATGGTCGTGCTGGGTGATGCAGGACGGCCGTCGCACATACTTCGACCTGCGCTCATGGCAGGTTCAGTCAATGATCATGCAGCTCAGCTTTGTCAGCAAGCCCGATGACATGGATGTCAGGCTGGAGAGCATCCAGGGATTCAAGGCTGCAGACAAGCTGCTGCATGGTCTTTTATTCATCGACTATCTCAACATCGAGATGTGCTACCAGGGCTATCTGTCCACGAAGGACAGCGGGCGCGTGGCGGCCATGGCCCGCATTCTCTACCGCGACAGCGAAGGCAACATGCCGGAGACGATGGACCTGGATATTGCCGAACAGACGAACGTCCTGTTCTGGTACGCCCATGTGAAGAAGGTGATGGCACGCCACTTCCCTCACTTCTTCCGGCCCGTCGGAGGCAACGGCACCGTCGACGGCATGAAGCTGCTCGACCAGGCGAATGCTCAGATGCGAGCGCTCACCGACGGCGACATCACCAAGGAGGAGCAGGTAAGGCAGTCTGACTGCTGGCGCGCGCTCACCGAACTCGACGCAAGGGCACGCGAGGCTGAGGAATTCAATCGTAAATATGGAAATAAATAAGACGACATTCGACGACCTCGCCTACTTCAAGGAGCTGGGCGAGAAGAACCTACTGGCAAAGGCCAACGGCTTCTTCAGCGGATACTGCTCCGGTCCCGACGGACTGGACCAGGTGATGGCGGAATACCGCGACTATGCCAACTTCATACTCGTGGATGACACCACCTCGGGGAACACCTTCGGCGCGAAGCCGGGATGGTTCGACCGTAAGGTGTATGCCGTGTATATCATAGCGGGCTATGAGTACGGCAACGAGGATGACTACAAGGCGAAGCTCGCCCTCTGCCGCCAGATCTTCAAGCAGATGCTCTCCCGCGTCATCCGTGACAAGGCACAGATGACCTACGGCAAGGCGATGATGTACATGAACCTCGAGACCATCTTCTCACAGGAATACGGGCGCTACTCCTTCAACGGTGCCACCGGCCTGTTCTTCCAGCTGCAGAACAACGAGCCGCTGAACCTCGTCTATGACGCTAACGAATGGGAGGAGTAGCCGATGGGATACATGAAGGACCAGGCCATCAAGAGGCGCGAGGCCGGAAGAAGGCGCAGCGGATACAGCAGACAGCCGTTCGTGTCGAAGGAGGAGCGCGAGAGATACCTCCGCCAGTGGAAGGACAATATGGTTGCCTACTGGAGGGAGCGCATAGACAAGCTGCGCGTCATCGACACGGGCAACCTGCGCTCCAGCATAGAAGGCGCACTCCTGCTGCAGGGGGCCACCTCCACCATCACCCACTCCTTCCCTGCCTATGGTAAGTATGCTGAGGACGGGACGGGTCGTGAGTTCAACAACGACGGATACACCGACTCCCTTGGCAGACACTACACTTCCAGCAGAGGGGTGAACGTGTTTGCCGACGGTCAGCTGCCGTTCCTGCTGCCAGGCGGTGAGCAGTACCGGATGGACCACGGACTCGACAAGCCGAAGAAGGTGGGTCCGGCATGGGGCGGCAGGGTGGCCGGCGGCCATCCCAGACAGCCGAAGCCGTGGTTCTGGAATAAGTACTATGCCAGCCGCATGGTGCTCAACGAGCTGGAGCAGCAGTTCTTCGGCGACTCCTATAAGGGTATTTTCACCACTGCTCTTGACGAGGTGTTCAACAAGACACGCATGATATTGTAGTTTTAGCATGCGCGCATACCTAGTAAATTTGCATAAAAAAGGTTTTAGATGTTAAACGTGAGTTCCCTGAGGTCGATGTTCGAGACCATCCGCGACGAACGCGGAACGGCTGCGAACACTGCGGTGAGGATAGGCAACGCCTTCCTCGCCCTGCTCGACCTGATAGCCGGGCTCGACCTTGACAACAAATATCTGTCGAAGGTCGCTGACGATGCGGCAGAGGGGGTCATCACGTTCATCAAAGGCCTGCTCCTGGGCGACGGCACCCATGGTCTCACTCAGACGGGTGCGGCACAGCTGCTGTCCATCGTCTTCGACACGGTACTGCAGTCGAAGGATGCTGTCAGCGGATTCACCGACGGCAAGGGTGTGTATATCGACGGCCAGCAGGGGCTCATCCAGACCGGCGGGCTGGAGGTTCGCGGCTTCATGCGCATCATGGAGCTGGTCATCAACCACCTGCAGCTCATGGAGAGCGACTACTCGTTCACCGAGGGCGGAGAGATAGAGCATGTCGACTACACCAATGACGGGCGGCTGATACTCACCATGCACCGCCGACATGAG
>JAIKWS010000022.1 GCA_024684515.1 Prevotella sp. | reverse complement strand
ATGGATAAAGCCTTTGAACGCCGATTCCTCTACAAAATCAAGTTTGAGAAACCTAGCGTGGAAGCTCGTATGAGTATGTGGCGTGAAATGATACCCGTCCTGAAGGAGGAGGAAGCTAGAATGTTGGCCTTTAAGTATGATTTCAGTGGCGGTCAGATTGAGAACATAGCTCGGCACTACACAATTGGGAATATCCTTCATGGTGATTCTGGGAATATTATAGAAGAGTTGTCCACTTATTGCGATGACGAAAGAATTGAAGTTAACGGAACCAGAAAAATCGGGTTCAGTTTGTAAAAATCGACGGTTGTGCCCCCATTCGGCATAAGCCAACATTACCTTTGCATTATCAATATAACAAAAGTTTGACAATTAAAAGTTTTGCATTATGACAACAAAGACATTAAGTAACGAATTCATGCAGAAGATCTCCACAGATGAAGCATGGAAAGAGCTTTCAGGAAACTATAACTGGTCTGAGGCCTTGTTAGAAAAGTACCAGGATAAGGTAGACTGGCACGAGGTATCAGAGAATACCAACATTCTTTGGACGGTCCCGATGATTCAAAAATTCAAAAATCGTATTAATTGGGACAAGTTCTCCAGAAACGCTGAGACGGAAACACTAACAGAAGCTATTATCGACGTATTTAAAGACAAGTGGAACTGGGCTGAATTGTCTGAGAATAACAGCCTGGAACTTACACATGAGCTTTTGGAAAAGTATGCCGATAAATGGAATTGGGAGGAAATCATCGACCGTCATAATTGCAGCCTCTATGACGAGAAGGGCATTGATTTTTACGAGAGATACAAGGACTACATACCAGCTTCTAAGCTCCAGAATTCTATGTTGTGGAACGAGATTATCGACCAGCAGAAGAAACAGTTAATCGACGAGATTACTGCTTAACATAATTATTCACTTAAACATTATCATTATGGCACTCTGGAAAATAACCGCAAAGTACAGCAACAATGCACCCTGCAAGAACAAACGTCAGAAACTTGAAAAGGGGATGTTCGTAGAAACAAGCACCACATCCACTACTCCGCCATTAGGACAGACTCGTGAACATCCCATGCTGGCACAACTATTCATGAACAAATATGGGATTGAGATTGATCCCAGTCACATGAATCGCTCGTATTTTGACTGCGTGAAGATGGGGTGATTAGTAGAATGGAAGGGATAGAATATTTGAACTATCCCTTCTCTTTGTTTTAAAGTATTGTAATTATTGAAAAGTAATAATCGGAAATTGCGTTTTAATTAGTATCTTTGCAACATACTAAAAACAATCTATATGAAATGGATTAAAAATTATATTTGGCTATTATTGCTTGTAAGTGTTATCAGTTGCGGAAAAAAGCAGGGTTCTGAAAGTGAATTGAGAAGTAAAATCAGCAGACTTCCAATGATTTATACAATAGAAGCCACTGCCGAGGTTATTGTAGAGAACACTGATGACAATGCATCAGTCCTGTCTTTTTTAGGCAATAGAAATATTATAATTCCTGTCAGGGCTAACATAAAAGCTGGTATCAATCTTCCACAAGTAGATGATGTCACTATAGAAGGGGATAAGGTGTATTTCACATTACCAGATCCAATCATCGAAATTGGAAGCACAAAGATACTCTACGATCAAATTGTTGACGATGTGACAGGTTTGCGAGACAAATTCACAAGTAGAGAAGAAGCAGAGATTTCAAGGGTCGGACGAAACAAAATCAAAGCCACCTTGAGTAAATTCGACTTGATTGCTCCTGCACAAGAAAGGGCTGAAATTTTTCTTATGGGAGTAGCAAACAAACTTGGATATACAGCTTGTTTTAAGGCCCGTCCTAGCTATAATGAAAAGGATCTAGTGAAGTTCGTAAAAGAATAGTATTATGAAGAAGAATTTGGCGATTATCATACTAGTTGCTGCTCTTATAGTTATAGGAGCAGGAATAATCTATACGAAAAATGGACTATTGTCCGAAATAATGGGACGTTCTACGATAGCAGGACAGGTATCAGTAAAAGACATAACACAAACAGAAAAGCTAAAGGTGTTGACAATGTATAAAGAAGTAATGGTCAATCAATACAAGTCAGATCCTAGCCTTTTATCATTATTCTCAAATACAGATGTTAGAATATGCACCATTTATCCTGCTTGTCTTGATTTTGGTTTCGATTTAACTAAATGTGATGAGAACTGGATTCGAGAAGAGGGGGATTCTATCATTGTCACCTTACCGCCCGTTGAAATTTTAAATAAAGATATGGAGTCTTTAGATGAAGCAAACAAACGTGTACCTATAGAAAGTGGGGAATGGACACCAGAAGAGAAAATTGACTTTCGTGAACGTGCCGAGGCCATCATGCTTAGGAATTGTGAGAAAGAGCAATGCTATAAAATGGCTGAAAAACAAGGACAGAAGACCATTTCAAAACTATTTGAGGCGTTTGGTAAGAAAAACGTAAAAGTTGTAATTACGCCCAGAGAACAATACGGATTTGGGGATTGGAAGAAAACAGAGAAAGATGATTTTTCTTTTTATTTCTTTAAAAATGACAATGTAACCTGGTTATCTTATAGCAATAAATCTAGATTATATTATAATATCAACGATTTAACATACAGCCAACTTTTAACTTTTGCAGATTTATACAAAGTAATATCGCCAAACTATACAAGAGCTTCATTGGTAGCAAAGAAGGATGGTTTACATATTCAGCTTTATAATGTGGAACTAGAAAAAGGCACACAGACTACGAAGAAAGGCATCGAACAGTTGAAAAGAGATAAAAATGCACAGAACTTTGCCTCAATCACCCAAGAAATTTTCAAAGACAAAAAAACCTTTTGTGATATAATGGATAAGAACGGTGCCTACTTAACATCCATAACGGCAAAGGAATAAACTCATGACACTACTATATTCAGTCCGTTCATTACTTAAATAAATAGCATGAATGTATTCCTATCCGAACAGGATTTCTCTCGTCTCCAGTTAAGCGAGAATAAGCCATACAAGGACAGCGTGAGGTCATCCAATTGTGCTATGGCCTGTAATCTCATGTTCCTATATAGCCAGTACCGCCTCATAGGAATTATTCACCAGCAGGTGATAAATCCTCTCACAATGGAAGATGCCAATGACAAGGCTTGCCTACTAAATGGTTTATTTAATGCCGACCTGAATGGCGGTGATTTCATGACGAATGGTTTGACTTCCGATGATGTAATTGACAGATACCAAGACTACCAGAAGATGAAAGATAAGATATGCGATGGGATGTACTTACGCAAAAATCTTATCGATGAATGGTGTAAGATTATAGAAGTCTCTCCACTCAGAATCCCAGACTTTGTTATTCAGAAGTATTTCCCTGTAACAGGAATGGTGAAGGCTATATATGACTACATAACAAGGGATGCCAGTTATGAGCAGATGAAAGCCGCTTTTGAACAATCACACAAGATTATCACCAAAGAACCGTTAACTGGTGCAGATGTCAGGAGGGTGTTTGAACTGTTGCAGATCCTACTTGAAAAGTATTGCGAGGTTTTAGTGGATAATGACATGGCTAAGAATCCGAAATAGAGACGGATTTGTTTTGCTTCTTAATTAGCAGCCTGTGGCTATCTGTATTCTCTGAAAAACATTCAGTAATTGGAGGTAATATCAGGGGATTTTTTCTCCCTAGTTAGGGAAATATTTTTTCCTCGCCAAGAAAATAGTTTTCTCTAGTACTGGAAGAAAAAAGGGTCTTTTTACGGTATAAAAACATTTTACATAAGTCCATGTAGAAAAGAAGTAGCAGTATGAAAAATGTCTTGTTGAAAAGTTCAAAAAGTGAGGTGTTGGGTGAGATATTGGGTGAGGTGTTGGGTGAGGTGTTGAGTGAGGTGTTAGTGAGGTGTTAGTGAGGTGTTGACCAAACACCTCACTCCTCTCAAAGTTCCTGTTTATCGGGCTTTCCACAAGATTGAGTGAGGTGTTGTCACAAAAAAGTGCAAAAAACTTTTCGGCCTGTGCGGTTGAAATCCTTATGAACAATCTGTAATCTCGCTAAACAAGGATAGTGACATGGCCAAATGCTAAAGTTGAGTATATTTATTGCTGGTCGCTGTGCAACAGATGGTCGGGCAGGGTTGGCATGGCACCCTTCTGCGTGCAGACATAGGCACTGACCCGAACAGCCAGCTTATGGGCCTCGGTGACGGGCTTGCCACTGAGGATGGCCGCACAGAAGGATCCGGTGAACGAGTCGCCAGCGCCCACGGTGTCGGCCACCTGCACACGAGGTGTCTCCTGGAATGACATCTGTCCAGGTGTGAAGACATAAGAGCCATTGGTGCCACAGGTGAGCACGAGCATGTCGAGATTGTACTTGCCCAGAATGAGCCAGCACTTGTTTTCGATGTCTAGCCCTGGATAGCCAAACATCCGGCCTATGACGACCAGCTCCTCGTCGTTGATCTTCAGGATGTTGCACCGCTGCAGTGACTCGCGGATGACCTCCTTGGTATAGAACTGCTGACGCAGGTTGATGTCGAAGATCTTCACACAGTCGTCGGGTGTGGCATCGAGAAAATGCTGGATGGTGGTCCGGCTGACCACATTGCGTTGTGCGAGTGATCCGAAGCATACAGCCCTGCAACTGCGTGCTATCTGCTGGATGTCGTCGTCGAAGGGGATGTTGTCCCATGCCACATTCTCCTTGATGTCGTAGGTGGGAATGCCCTGTTCGTCGAGCTGCACCTGGACGGTTCCCGTGGGATAGGGCACCCGTGGCAACAGGTCGTTGAGATTGTGTTCACGCAGGGCCTCTATCGTCTCCTCTGCCAGCTTATCCTCGCCCAGTGCACTGACGGCAATGGTATTGTCCATACCCAGGAACTGCCCGGCATGATAGGCGAAGTTGGCAGGTGCGCCACCCAGTTTCTTACCTTCGGGAAGTACATCCCACAGGACTTCTCCGAGTCCTACTACATAACGCTTGTTCATATTCTATGTGGTTTTTAATTGTTTGATATACGTAAAGAGATAGACGACACCCACGGCCATCACCAACACGGCACCGGCCTGTCCCATAGCATCGCTCAGCAAACCCATGAAAAGCGGGAAAATGGTGCCACCGAAAAGACCCATGATCATCAGTCCGCTGACCTCGTTCTGCTTGGTGGGCATCGACTCGAGGGCTGTGGCGAAGCACATGGAGAAGACGTTAGAGTTGCCGTAACCCACGAGGGCAATGGCGGCGTAGAGTATCCATTTCTCATGGCCGAAGAACAGGCCGCACATCGACAAGGCCATCATCACCACGCTGATGATGAAGAATGTGCGCATCTTCAGTACGCGCAGGAAGAATGAGCCAGTCAGGCAGCCAATGGTACGGAAGATGAAGTAGAGAGAGGTGGCAAAGGCAGCCTCGTTCAGCGACATGCCCAATCGCTCCATCAGGATTTTGGGTGCGGTCGTGTTCGTACCCACATCGATACCCACATGGCACATGATGCCGAGGAATGACAGCAGCACGATGGGCGTACCCAACAGCTTGAAGCATTCTACAAATGTCGAGGGCTTGCCCTCAATAGGCGGCTCCTCGATGGGTGTGACGAAAAGCAGAATGGTGGAGAGTATGCCTACTATGAGGAAGATGCCAAACAGTATGCGCCAATTCAGTCCGAATTCGGGAATGACCATCGTGGCACCCCACATGGCGAGATAGGGAGCAGAGAATGAGGCGATGGCCTTGATGAACTGTCCGAAAGTGAGTGTAGACGCCAGATTGCCTCCACCCATTACGGTTGATACCAGTGGGTTGAGCGATGTCTGCATCAGGGCGTTGCCGATGCCCAACAGCGAGAAGGCCACGAGCATGGTGCCGAAGCTCTCGCCCAGCAGGGGTATGAACAGCGAGATGACGGTTACCACCAGCGAGAGAACGACGGTCTTCTTCCTGCCAATCTTGTTCATCAGCATGCCCGTGGGCACGGAGAAGAGCAGGAACCAGAAGAACACCAGCGAGGGGAAGACGTTTGCCACAGAGTCGGTCAGCGCCAGATCTTCTTTCACATAGTTGGAGGCGATGCCCACCAGGTCCACGAAGCCCATGCAGAAGAAGCAGAGCATCACGGGGATTATTGCAAATTTATTGGTCTTTGCCATGATAGTATAAATAATAGATAGTGATCAATGATTAATGGAATAGATAGTTGCCTTGCCACCCTTCACCTTCATGATGCTGTAGGCTTCGGAGGGGAAGACGAGGTTGGTCATGCTCATGCGGCCCTCGGCATCGAAGACCTCGATAGCGCAATGGTCGATGAAGATGCGCAACTGCTTGAGCTGTCCGTGGGTAGGTGCCACGGTGACCACTGGGAAGGCCTCGCTGAAGGTCACCTCACCACTCTGCGTTCGGTCCATGGCAAAGGTCTGCTTCTGCTGGTCGTAGCTCATGATGACCTGCTCGCCTTTGGTATTCTGCAGTGTGAGCTGCATCGAGCCTTTCACGTCGACCACCAGCTCGCAGGCATCGCTGAGCTTCTTCTGCCGGGCTCCACGCAGGGCATCGACCTCTCTCGACGGGGTGACGCCACAATAGGTCTCGCTGCCGTCGACGAAGAGGTCGAGATCGCGAGGCAGGGCATTGATAGACCGGAACTGCTTGGTGGGCACCTGGTTGGCATACTGCCAGTTGGACATCCAGACGATGGCCACATGGCGCTGGTCAGGGGCATTGTCGAAGGTGACAGTGGCATAGTGGTCCTTGCCATAGTCCATCCACTTGGTCACCTCGGTCCTGGACTCACACACGAAGCGATGGCCATCAAACTGTCCGACGAAATACTGGGTGGCATTGCCGCCAAAGGGTCCGCCAGGATTGATGTTGCAGATGAGCATCCACTTCTGCTGTCCCGTGCCACGCACAGGCAACCGCATCAGGTCGGGACACTCCCACACCCCGTCGTGATTGCCATACTCACGGCCGAAGGCACTCTCGAAAGCCCAGTCCTTGAGGTTGGCCGACGAATAGATGTGCATCTCCTGCCCCACGGCCAGAATCATGATCCACTTGGAGGTCTCCTCATGCCAGAAGAGATGCGGGTCACGGAAGTCGGGCGAATCGCTGGTTATGACGGGGTTCTTCTCATATTTAATAAATGTACGTCCGCCATCGGTGGAATAGGCCATCGACTGTGTCTGGTTCTCGGCAGCCGAGGTATAGAAGGCGATGATGGCATTGCGACCATAGCCCGAGGTATTATTCTTGTCGACGACACACGAGCCACTGAAGATGGTTCCCACGGCATCGGGCTCGATGGCAGCAGGCAGATGCTTCCAGTGCACGAGGTCGTCGGACACGGCATGTCCCCACGTCATATTCTCCCACAACGAGCCGTAGGGGTTCCACTGATAGCACAGGTGCCACTCACCGCCATCGGCAGTGGGAAGGTAGAACATGCCATTGGGGTCGTTCATCCATCCATATTCCGGAGCATGGTGATAGGCCGGACGGAATCGCTCGCGATTGGTGGTGTCGAAGGTGTCGCTATATTTCAGCTCTTTCCAGCATGCAAAATCCTTCACGTTGCCCGTCTGCCGACGATCGGCATGAAAGATGATGTCGAGCAGCTGCCCGTCCTTGATCTCTAGTGGCACGTAGTAATCGACGTTGTCTACCGCGAGCCGTATGTTCGGCTTGCGCAGGCACTGGTTGTTCTTGTCGATGACACGCACACTGGCATTCTCAGCTTTCTCCTCGATGGGCAGCAGGATAAATTTCTTTCCCTGTTCGAGTCTGAGCATGGCATGGTTGTCGCCCAGCACCATCGGCTTCTGTGCCGCTAAGGCCAGCGTCATCAGCATAGCCGTCATCAATGTCAATAGTCGTTTCATGTAATCGTTATTTTTTTGTTACTACTTTCTTTCCGTGTTTGTCACCCAAAAACAATCTCTCTACCCTAAATCGTGTAAAAATTACATTTAAAAATTTTTGTTTACCAACATTTGTTTAACTAACTAATTACTATAAGTTTCTCGTTTGCAAAGTTACCATTTTTCGTGCTCAGCATCTATCATTTATGATACAAATATTCACAAAAATCGTTCATGGCACGTTTTTTTGCATGTAATGAACGGAAATTGCCAGCTGCCGACATCTTTTTTCCCTTCGTGACGAGCCTCATCTGACGATCACATCGAGCATGATGGTCAGTGTGAGCCCATCTGCCTTGAGTGGCCATGCGATGTGCTGCAGTCCCCTGGGCATGTGCTCATCGGCATGGAAGACGATGGTGAACCGTTGCTGGCGGTCGTTATCGGCCCTGTTGAGCAGGACGACACTGCGTTGTTTGCTCTCGCCGGGATGCATGATGCCAAGGTCGAAGCGATCGACAGATAGCCGGAGGCTGTCGTTGACACGGACTGGGAACTGTCGGAGCAGGGTCTCCTCGCTTGTGATGCACGACCCCGTCATGGTCAGCGTGATGCGTTTGCGCTGCTCGCCATAGACGAGGGTAGCAGTCTCATGAAACGCTCCTCCCTTGCCCCGCGGATTGAAACGAAGGGTGACCGCCGTCGAGTCGTCAGGTCGTAACGTGGCTCCCTGGGCAAAGTCGATCGTCGTACAGCCGCACGAGGTATAGCCCTGTCGCAGCACCACCGCCTCGCTTCCGGCATTGCGCAACCAGAAGACATGTTCCTGCTGGCCGTCGGTCTCATGGATGGTGCCCAGCGAGATGGCCGACAGGCCAATGGCAACGAGTGTATCAGCGACCAACATATTTCCTGCCGTTATGAATGTAGAAACCCTTCTGCAGCACACCACTCAGCTGACGTCCCTGCAGATTGAAGCAAGGCGACTGACTGTCCTGCCTGCGGAAGACAGTGGCGATGCCCGAGCCGGCCACCTGACTGGGATCGAGGGTCCAAGCCTGCACATTCACCTGCATCTGTGCAGTGGTGAAAGCCTCAGTATCGACAGCAAGGGCATTGTTAGTGAAGATCCTGACACTGAAGGCCCAGGTATCGTTGACAAAGATATCGGCAATGGAGCCATCGAAGTAGACATGCAAGGTCAGCTTCTCGCCAGCTCTCAGTGGTGTGGGCAACGTGGTCGAATAGACGGCATCATAAGAGCCCATGTCGTTCGCCTGACGTCCCAGCGAGGAGATATCGAGAGTGAGCGAGTTGCGGTCGACGTCGTAGGTGAGCGATGCCTGCTGCTGTGACCATTTCAGGAAGTTGAAGCCACAGGTGCCACTGGCCAGGGTGAACTCTCCCAGCAGCTCGATGTGACGTCCACTGACTGGCGAGAGCGACCTGGTGCCCAGCAACGACTCGCTGACCTGACTGGTGATGGCTGTTCGCATGGCCGTCAGTCCGCTATAGGGTTTCTGCACCAGCTGACCATCGGCACTGAGCGACAGTTCACGAGGCAACGAGAAGCAGTGTGCCCATCCCATCTCGAAATTCATCTCCGTAGGGAGTTTGTCGGGCACGATGCCCAGGAGCAACGTCTTGCCGTCGTGCTGATAGATGGTCGGCGAGAGCAGACCATAGCCATCGCGACTGATGCCTCCCATCTCCAGATACTGCATGCCTGGTGAGTCCTGTGCGACGACAAACTTGCCGTCGGCATCGATGGTGCCTACCCAGCAGAGGGTGCGCACGCCAACACCAGTGCCCAGAGGGGTACAGGTGAAGAGCCACCTGCCATCGCCCATATCAGTGACATTGGGCATCTCCCAGAAAGAGCCATGCTGACTGACACTGCCCCCCTGGAAGAAGATGGTGCCATCATTGGTCCACGAGCCATTCTCGAGCCTGTGCAGGGTGCAAGCCCCTACCCCGTTCTTGCTGGTTCCAACGATGATGTACTCACGGCCATGGGCCTTGAAATAGTAGGGATCACGGAAATCGTCACTCAGTCCTGAGGGACGGCCATCGATGACGATGCCTTGCTTCTCCCAGTGCTTCAGCGAGGAGTCTGTGGCCTGAGCCTTGGCAATCGTGGCACGGGCATTGTCGACGGCAGTATAGAGGATGGTATGCCTCTGGCCATCGTCATAGACACAGCCACTCCAGCAGCCCTTGATGTCGTAGCTGGCACCGGGCATGATGGCGATGGGCTCTTCGGTCCAGTCGTAGAGATTCTCAGAAGAGATATGACCCCAGTGCAGACGTGACATGTAGGGGCCGTTGGCATTCTTCTGGAAGAACACGTGATAGCGGCCATTGCTATAGGTCATGCCGTGGCTCTCGTTGGTCCACGATCCTGATGGCATGCCATGAAACCGCGGACGCCAGAGCGATGCGGCATAGCGACTGGCAGGATAGTTGAAATCGGGCAGTGCGGCAGCTGTGAACAGTTGCGGTTCTACGGCCTCGTTGATGATGGTGATATCGTCAATCAGTCCACAGAAGGTATTGATGAGGAAGGGTCCCCATTTCAGCTCCTGAGCACTGCGGCCGATGAAGAAGTCGGTGGTCCCATGGGCTATTGCCGCACGGCTCATGCGGCTCTTTCCGATGTTCTGTCCGTTGAGGTAGAGTGTGGCCGCATTGGCAGCCTTGTCGAGAACGGCCGTTAGCACGTTCCACTGTCCGCGTGGCAGCTTCTCACTGCCATCGACCGTCATCAGGAATCCTGAAGCAGAGCCAAAACGCAGACGCACATCTCCCTGTGACGACAGCTCGAGGGCGAATCCCTGTTTCGAGGCCTCGTCCAGATTGCCGCAGATGACAGCAAAAGTGGGAGTTGTCTCGGCCACGTCGACCTGCATCATGGGATAGGTCTCGGCAGCCAGTGTGACACTGATGGTCATCGCATCGGCACTCAGCTGCGCAACAGGCAGACCAGCCTTCACATAATTGCTGTAGCCATCGAAGCGGAGTGCAGCACCATCGAACCCTACTGCAGAGCAGACAGGCAGCTGTGAGCTGACGGCATAGGAACGGCCGGTAATGGCTTCTGTGATGCTGCCCTCAGGGGTGAGTGTCATATCATAGCGAGCCACTGGATTCTGGGCCACAGCCTGCATCCACATGGTGGCTGTCAGGGTACTGAATAGCATTTTCGTTAGCTTCATAACTTCAAGTCGTTTTTTTTTATTCTGCAGTAGAGCAATGGTTAAACAAGTTGACTATATATTGATTATTTGAGATAGCTGATGCAATTGCTGGTGAATCGCTCCAGCTGCGACTGCTTGTCGTTGGTGCCTCCGATGTTCCACTCGTAGGCGGCCAGTCCGACAGCCAGTATGCGTCCTGCAAAAGTGGTGGTGGGTGCAAAGTCGATGATGCCTGCACAGCAATAGTCCACCACATGGTTCCAGGTGCCCAGCACGGTACTGTTGGTCAGGTCTTCCCAGGTCTTCACCACATTGGGATTGGGAGCCAGTCCATAGGCATTGAGGTCCCACATGCAGTTGTGGTCGCCCTTCACACCAGCACCCTCGAAGCAATAGATAGGCCGTTCGTAGAGTCCGCTGACATATTCCATTCCCCAGTAGATGCTGTGCTGAGAGTGGTCGTAGATCTGTCCCTCGGCATTGCCGATGACGGGCTGTGATCCCCAGATGTCGGGATTCTGTCCACCCTCGCCATTGCCATAGATGCCAGGAGCATAGGCCTGGTCGATGCGTCCCACGGCCACGGTGAGCTGGGTGGCATGATTGGTCAGCAGCAGGTTGCCGCCATCGGCCGTGAATGCCTTCAGAGCCTCGAT
The DNA here is from genome assembly GCA_024684515.1 of Prevotella sp. Lineage (GTDB taxonomy): Bacteria > Bacteroidota > Bacteroidia > Bacteroidales > Bacteroidaceae > Prevotella. The sequence continues at coordinate 11,277 of JAIKWS010000022.1, read as the reverse complement.
CGATGCGTTGGAAGCCAGATTGCCAGGCAGGTTCTCCCATCCTCGCTCGATGCCGATGCGGTCGCACATCACCCAGCACATCGGGCTCACCTCGCTGTCGAGTTCGTCGATGGTGGCAGGAGTGATTACGATGCCCTTGCCGGCAGCCACATAGTTCTGCTCGAACCAGTCGACGGCATCTTTCTCATCGTCGCTCGAGGTATAGTCGTCGGGAACGAGCATGGCCACCTTCTTGTCGATGGGAGTACCCACATAGCTGAGGCAGTTGGCCGTGAACTTCTCGAGTTGATCCTGACAGGCATTCTCGCCACCGATATTCCACTCGTAGGCAGCCAGGCCGACAGCCAGTATGCGTCCGGCAAAGGTGGTGGTAGGATCGAAGTCCACGATGCCTGCACAGCAGTAGTCCACCACGTGGTTCCAGGTGCCCAGCACATGAGAGCTGGTGAGGTCTTCCCATGCCTTGACGACATTGGGGTTGGGAGCCAGTCCATAGGCATTGAGATCCCACATGCAGTTGTGGTCGCCCTTCACGCCAGCACCGATGAACTTATAGATGCTGCGCTCGTAGAGTCCGCTGGTGAACTGCATGCCGTAGTAGATCTCGTGACCAGAGTGGTCGTAGACCTGTCCCTCGGCATTGCCGATGATGGGCTGCGATCCCCAGATGTCGGGATTCTGTCCACCCTCGCCATTGCCATAGATGCCAGGAGCATAGGCATCGGCAATACGTCCTACGGCCACGGTGAGCTGGGTAGCATGATTGGTCAGCAGCAGATTACCGCCATCGGCCGTGAATGCCTTCAGGGCCTCGATGGTGCCGTTGGAAGCCAGATTGCCAGGCAGGTTCTGCCATCCACGTTCAATGCCGATACGGTCGCACATTACCCAGCAGGCAGCCTGCTGTTCGATGTCGAGTTCGTCGATCGTGGCCGGAGTGACCACGATGCCCTTGCCGGCATTGACATAGTTGTTCTGGAACCAAGCCACTGCCGAAGCCTCGTCGTCGCTCTGCTGATAGTCGTCGGGCACGAGCATGGCCAGCATGCCCGATCCCTTCTTCTTCTCGTAGGCAATGTTGAAGTGGACGGTCTGTCCCTCGGATATGATGTCCTGGAAACGGGCTTTCACCGTATAGGTCACATCGACATTGGTAGCTGCCTTCTTGATGAAGTAAGAGTCCATGACCTCGTCGAAGTCCATGATGTCCTTATCGTCCTTGATGATGCGTATGCCCGTCTGCCCAGCCATGGTGGGATTGTTCCATCGTAGTGTCACCTGGCGGTTGCCATCCTGATATTCAGCAACGAGATTGCTGACGGTCTCTACTTGCTGCGACAAGGCAGGATCGTATTCCACATCCGAGCAGGAAGCCAAGATGCTCAGTGCTGCAAAAAGTGCAAAATATATCTTTTTCATATCGATTGGTCTTTATTAGAATTGTTTGTATAGTCCATTTGAGTTGTCGATCTCGACCTGCGGCACAGGCAGCAGGATCTCGTTGGCACTGACCGTACGGCCCTGGTAGTAGGGACGCAAGGCTGTCTCTTCCTGCATATAGGTGTTCATGGTGTTGATCAGATAGTCGCTGCCCCAACGCACGAGGTCGAACCAGCGATTGCCCTCGAGGGCCAGTTCCAGCCGACGTTCCATGCGCACGGCCATACGTGCACGGTCACGGGTCCAATAGAGATTGCCGTCCCAGTCGGTGGGATAGAGTCCCACGAAGTAGTCGGCTTTCGAAGGGTCGAGGTCGACGGGCGAATAGCTGCCGTCGATGCTGTTGGCAGCACGCTGACGCACCTGGTTCACGAGGTCACGGGCACTCTTCAGGCCTTCGTCCTCAGCAGCATTGTTGCCTGTGGCTGTCTCTACGAGAGCCTCGGCCTTGAGCAGGAGGATGTCGGCATAGCGGATGAACATGAAGTTCAGGGCATTACAGCCCCACGGCCACCCTTTGAAGCACTCCTCAGGAGCCGGCCATCCCTTCTTGTTGGAGTACTCGCCATAGATGTCGTAGGCACGGCACCAGCCTTGTGTATAGGTATGACCACGCCAGGGCAGTCCTATGCGGCCAACGGTGAAGTCGAGTCGTGGATCGAGCGTGCCGTCATAGTCAGCAGTCACATTGACGCGATTGAACGTCCCATCGAGATAGGGCAGACCGGTGTTGGGGTCTGTACGATAGGCATTCACCAGATTCTGTGAGCCATAGAAGAAGTCATCGCCCGTGCCATAGAGGTCTCCCTCGCTATAGGTGCAGTTGAGCAGGTTGGGCCAGTTGATATGGCTGTTGTTGTTGGCAGTAGAACACTGCATGGCGAAGATGCTCTCTGCACCATTGTTGAACTGTACTTTCGACATGTCGCCAAAGTTCTGGTAGAGGCTGTACTGTCCACTCTGGATGACGGCATCGGCATTCTGGATGACTCCCTGCCAGTCACTGGTGAAAGCACACACCTTGGCTAGGATGGCCTGTGCCGTGGTGCGTGAGATGCGGGCACCATTGCGTTCGGCTGGCAGCACCTCGATGGCTTCTGTCAGGTCTTTCTTGATAAACGAGAAAATCTCCTCGCGAGTATATTCGCCGTTGGTTTTTGCGGTTAGATCCTCGTTCTCCGTAGCATAGGGGATGCGATTGAAGATACGAATCAGGTCGAAGTAGTACCAGGCACGCAGGGTCTTCAGCTCGCCCAGCAGCTGCTCGCCATTCTTCACCCCTCCAGCCTGCTCCAGAGCCTGCATGGCCTTGTGCACACGTACGATGGCCCAGTAGTTGTTCTGCCACTTGTCCTGTCCGCTCACGTTGTCGGCATTGATCTCGCTGACCTCGAGCAGATGGATGTTTTCCTCCATACCCGTGCCGCCACCACCTTTGTAGGCATCATCACTTCGCACGTCGAAGATCCAGTTGGTAGAGGGACCGGCAAAGGCCTCGTTGTTGCCGATGAAGTGCGACTCCAGGCCAGCATAGGCCGAAGCCATCAGTCCGTCGAGAGCGTCTTCCGAGGCATTGTTCAGCTGTTCGGCAGTGAAGATTCCCTGAGGCGTCGTCTCGAGCATATCGTTGCAGGATGTTAGTCCCATTGCCAACAAACAACAACCAATAGCCGTTATTGAATGGGCATGTTTTCTTATCATTGCTTTCATATCGTTTTCTGTTTAATGATTTTTATCGCTGATTGTTAATTTGTTAGAACGTGAGGTTTAGACCCAGTGAGAAGGTGCGTGCACGAGGATAGGGACCATTATCCACACGGGCGGCATTCCAGTCGGCCACGGGAACTTCAGGATCCAGACCACTATAGCCGGTAATCGTGAAGAGGTTGTCTACCTGGCCGTAGAGGCTCAGCGTCTGCAAGCCAATGGTCTTCATCCAGGTCTGGTCGAACTGATAGCTCAGCTTCAGGTATTTGCACTTCAGATAGGAACCGTCTTCGATGAAATAGGTTGACATACGGGTCTCGTTGTTGTCGTCGATATTGCTCAGGGCAGGTATCGAGGCACCGGTATTATCCGCTGTCCAGGCATCGAGCACGTCAATGCCACGATTGGTGTACGTATTGCCATAGCTCATGAACTCCAGCTGCTTGCGTGTACCATTATAAATATCGAAACCGAAGTCACCAGCAAAGAATGCCGAGAGTTGCCACTGCTTGTAGTTGGCTGTCAGCGTCAGACCCATGCTGAGATCAGGATTGGGATCGCCAATGATGCAACGGTCGTTGGCATCGACTACATCGTCGCCATTCAGGTCGCGATACATCAGACGGCCTACTCCCTTGCCAGGCTGCTGGGCATGATTGCTCACCTGATCGACGTTCTGGAAGATACCATCGCTGACGTAGCCATAGTACATGCCCATGGGCTGTCCCTCGATGATGCGGAAGTCGCCACCCATGTACGATACGTCATCATTGAGCTTGACCAGTTCGTTGCGATACATCGACATGTTCAGGCTCGCCTCCCAGCTGAAGTCACCATACTGGGGAGAATGATAGCCCAGGTTCAGTTCGAAACCACGGTTCTTCATCTCGCCAGTGTTGGTGTACTTCTCGGCATTCTCACCAGCCACAGCGGGTGCTGCTGGCTTGGTAATCATATCCTTGGTGTTTTTCCAGTAGTAATCAAATCCCAGGCTTACGGCTCCACCGAAGAGATAGGCATCCAGACCGAAGTTGGTCTGCGTCGTCGTCTCCCATTTCAGACCGGGGTTGCCTGTCGAGGCAATCTTCACACCGCTCACCAAGCCAGTGTTGGTGCCATTGAGGTCATAGGCAGCATTGCCCAGCTCATAGACATAGGTCGTGAAGGCAGGATAGTCGCTGGGCATCCACGAGTTACCATTCTGACCCCATGCCAGACGCAGCTTCACATTGTCCACGATATTGTTCTGAGGCCAGAACTTCTCCTCGCTCACACGCCAGGCTCCTGAGAAAGCAGGGAACACACCCGAGTTGTTATCCTTGGCCAGACGTGAGCTCTGGTCGCGACGCAGGGTGGCAGAAACCAGATAGCGATCGGCGAAGTTGTAGTCGATCTTGCCGAAGAGTGAGAACAGGGCCCACTCGGTCTTGCCACCACCATTGGTCATCGAACCCGAGCCGGCACCAATCTGCATGTAGTCGGCATCCTCAAAGGCATAGTCGTTGCGCCAGGCACTGAGATCTTCGAACGAATACTTAATGGCCTCGGTACCTGCCAGGATGGTGAAATGATGGAGGGTGGCAATGTCGAAGAGATAGTTGGCCGTGTTGGTCCATGTCCACGTGTCGCCAGAGCCAAAGCCACGGCTCACGGCACGATTGGTATTGGCATCGCTCTCTTTCACCTTACGGGTGAGCACCTTGTTGAAGAACTGCGAGTGCTCTACACCGATGTTACTCTTCAGGGTCAGACCCTTGATGGGCATGATGTCGATATAAGCGTTGCCAAAAATACGCCACGAGTTGTTGGAGTTGTCGCGACTGTTGTAGAGGGTCTGAACGGGGTTGTCGATATCCGATCCGAACATGGTCTGGGCATTGCCAAAGACACCGGCCTCGCTATAGACGGGCAGTGCAGGATGCTGACGCATGGCACTGTAGGGAATGCCACGGTCGCCATTGGTGTCGGCACCTCGGTTCTGCCAGTTGGCCACCATCAGATTCTCACCCACACGTATGTATTTATTAAAGTTGTATGTGGAGTTGACACGTGCCGTAAAGCGGCGATAGAAGGTTTGGTCCATCAGACCGTTCTGATTGATATAATTGCCGGAGAAGAGATAGCTACCCTTGTCCGAAGCGTTGGAGATGCTGGCCGAAACATTGTGCGTCCAGGCCGATCCATAGACCTGCTTCTGCCAGTCGGTATCGGCAGTGTTGATACCATTCAGACTCGGCACCAGTTGCGGAGTGGTGCCGTTGCCATAGAGGGCGGCAGCTCCCGAGGGAGGGATGCCATCATTAGCGGCAGCCTGCCAGTAGGCTTGTCCCCACTGCTGGGCCGAGAGCACGTCAAAGGTACGGGCCACGGTCTGTACAGCGGCATTGTAGTTGAGATTGATCGACATCTTGCCTTCCTTGCCACGCTTCGTGGTGATGATGATAACACCATTGGCAGCACGGCTACCATAGATAGAAGCCGAAGAGGCATCTTTCAGCACCTGGATGCTCTCGATGTCCGAGGCATTCAGCGAGTTGAGGTTCTCGGTCGAGGCCACGCCATCGATTACGTAGAGAGGCTCACCACCATTGACTGATGCCATACCTCTGACACGGATACTCGAGCTGCCACCACCAGGTGCAGCATCGGTGACGATGTTCACGCCAGGCAGCTTGCCCTGCATGCTGTTCATCACGTTAGGATCGCTATCACTCATGGGACCTTTCATGTCCATAACGGCCACAGAGCCAGTCAGGTCGGCCTTACGCTGTACCTGATAGCCTGTCACCACCACCTCGGCCAGCTCGGCAGCATTGTCCTGCAGTGTCACCGTCATACCTTGCTTGGCGGGCACTTCCTGCTTGTCGTAGCCGATATAAGAAATGACAAGCGTCTTGCCAACGGACACCTTCAGTTTGAAGTTGCCGTCGAAATCGGTAACTGCACCATTCGACGTTCCCTTTTCCATCACGGTGGCGCCAATGACACCTTCACCAGTCTCATCAAGCACGGTTCCCGTGATTTCCGTTTGTGCGTACGTAATAGTGCTGACACAGATGAGCAATAGGCTCAACAGAAATCTGTTTAATTCTTTCATTTGCTTTTACGTTTTGGATTAGTACTATGTTTAAGAATCTGGCTGCAAAGGTAATGTCTCTGCACTATTATGGCTGTTACAATTCGTTCGTACGATGCCATTTTTGTTGCGATGTAACATTTTTACTCGCCTTTGAACGATATTTGCTATTCACTGCACAGGTCAACAGACAAAAACTTGCCGCTGGCAATACAAAATTGCCGGCAGACAGTGATTACTTGCCAATAGATGATTAAGTCTATGTGTCGGCATGACAGAGGTGTTATGCCTGTTGTGGGGAGCTCTTACGAATAGGTTGTAATTGGAGGCTTGCAGTCTGTAAAGCCTGAAGCTGACTGACTACCAGGCCGAATTATTCCTAAGCGAAAATGCCAGCTGAGCCTATTTGCCTGAGACATTCCTGATATCGCCAGGTACCACACCAAACTCGTCCTTGAAGCACTTGCTGAAATAGCTGGGCGAAGAGAACCCCACCTTGTAGGCTACCTCACTGATAGACAGGTCGCTACTTACCAATAGCTGTTGGGCACTGTCCAGACGAGCCTTACGCAACAATTCGACAGGCGACAAACCCGTAAGAGCCTTCACCTTGCGATAGAGTTGTACACGACTCAGTCCCAGTTCGCTACCGATTTCCTCGACACTGAGGTCGCTATCTGCCATCTTTTCCTCGACAACACCTTTGAATCGTGCAAGAAACGTGTTCGACGATGTACCCTCGGGACTCTCTGGGTTCTCCACCGCTTTTCCCAACGCATCGGTAGATCTATCAGTGAGTTGCTGAACGGTCTTCTCCCACAGGTTCTTCAGCACCTTGCGGCTCTTCAGCAGATTGTAGATGCGAGCCAGCAACAAGTCGGCCTGGAACGGCTTGGTGATATAAGCATCGGCACCACTCTGATAGCCTTCTATCTGATGCTGACTGAGTGCGCGAGCCGTAAGCAGAATGACTGGGATATGACTGGTGACCATGTTCTCCTTCAACTTCTGACAGAAGTCAAGACCATTCATGACGGGCATCATCACATCGCTGACAACCAGATCGGGCACCTGCTCGGTGGCTATCGATAGTCCTTCCTGGCCATCGGCAGCCTCCAGCAACTGATAGTGTGGCTGCAGAATGGTACGCAGATAAGTGCGTATGTCGGCATTGTCGTCGACTATCAGCAGTAGCCCACCTTTCTCTCCATCTGTAGCGGCAATAGGCAGGCTGTCTACAGGTTGTACGTCAGTGGGGGTATCGGCAGAAGAAGCTATCTCCTGCGAACTGGGAATAAGGCTCTGATCGAGGATCCTATTGACAAGCTCCGAGAGGTTGGCAGTATTGCGTCTGACAATCTCAAACAGTCGCGAAGCCTCACCATCGGCCTGCCGGATGACTGATGTCTGGTCGAGTTGCGACAGGGGACCTTCAATCAGGGTCAGTGGTGTGCGCAACTCATGGGCAGCACGGGTGTAGAAATCGAGTTGCTCATGCTCCATCTGCGTACGTTCACGCTGGATGCGGGTCCTCTGACGGAAATATAGCCATAAGGCAACCACCAACATGGACAACAGGATGATGATGCCTATGGCCAGCAGGGTGATGGTTCGCTGGGCCGACAGCTGCTGCAGATAGCCACTGGCACGCTGGTGCAGACGTTCGAGAGTCTGAGCCTGACGCATCACCTCCTCGCTCTCGAGCAATAGCACATTGGCATTGTCGGAAGTGACAAGGGCCGATTTCAGCTGCGTCTCTTTCTCAAAAGGCTTACCATCGAGGATGTCGATGGCCAGCTGCAACAGCAAGTCACCGCGAGTGGGATAGATATAGGTAGCATCGAGCAGGGAATCACGCACCTGCTGGATGCCGCCATCGGCACCGGGCAAGCCATCGATACCACAGAAAAGAGGCATCGGCAACTGACGGCTAGCAAACAAGGAGTCTTCGCTAAATGCCTTGCGTGCACCAAGAGCCGTGCGATCGTTATGTCCAAATACAAAGTCAACGGCTGAGAGATCGCCAGCAAAATCCTTCACCGCCCTATAGGCAGTTTCCTCAGTCCAATCACCCTGCAACGTGGCTACGACTTCCACTCCCGGTGCCTGGCTCAGTGCATCGATAAAACCTTTGTGGCGTTCATCGGCTGGAGAAGAACCACGCAAGCCCAGGATCTCCATCACCTGTCCACTGCCACCCAGGTCCGACACGATAAACTCGCCCATCTGATGGCCCATCTCGTAGTTGTCGGCACTCACGAACGCCGTGTACTTGGGAGAATCGGTCTTGCGCTCGAACACGATGACGGGAATGCCACGGTCGTAAGCACGATCGATGGCCGGGGAGACACTCGACAACTGGTTGGGAGCAACAATAAGCAAGTCTATGCCGGCTGTCACAAGGCTGTCGATCTGCAGAATCTGACGCTCAGAGTTGTCGTAGGCCACAGTGAAAAGCAGGTCCACACCATCGTGAAAATTCGCCTCCATACGCATCTCGGCATTCTGCCAGTTGCGCCAGATATCCTCGGAACACTGCGACACACCAATCTTGTACTCCTTCTCGCTCGATGAGCAGGAAGCCAGCAATAGCGATACAAACATAATAATGTATAAAACTGCCTGTCTCATTCTAAGTTTTTTGTTTTTCCGATGCAAAGATACTAAAAGTCGAGAACAGAACAAAACAAATTCTTTTTTTTTTATGTCGAGACGGAGTATCATCGGCTACGACAAGCAGGAAGTGCCCGCCAAGCAAGGTTTATGGTCGATAATATCGAAAACAACCCCATTTCAATATTTCCCCGTTTCCCTTTTTCCCCTTTTTCGCTCGAGCTTGTGACGTGTACTGAATAAGTTGACACTTTTGAGGTTCAAAAAGTGTATCAGTATGCATAACAATCGTGGAATGACAGATGAAAAGAGACTGGCGTTATTGCATGAGTATCTGTCCTCAGGTATGTTAAAAACGCCATTTGAGAAAGAAAAAGGCCTTTCAAAGGGTTGTATTTCAAATTGGCTTCGTATCTTTGCAGTCGAAGATAAGCCTGTGCTGCCACCACAGGTAACTGTAACTGACATGAAGAATGATCCAGACAAAGAAGAGCTGCTTCAGGAGATAGCCCGCCTGAAGCAGGAACTGCGCTTCAGGTCACTTGAGCTGAAGCGCATTGAGATGGCTCGTGATGCACCCCGCCAGTCTCTTTGTCCCAGGTTATCTTATACATATTTATTACTCATTATTATTGTCATTCTTGTCAAGCTCCTCGTATCTTACGAGATCCTTCAGGTCTATATCAAGCAGCCTTGTTATCTTCATCAGCGTCTCCAATGGAGGCTGTGAAGAGTTGGTGCACCACTTGGAAACAGTCGTTGGGGCACAGCCCAACTGTTTAGAAAGCCAGAGATTGGATTTTTTCTTCTCTGCCAATATCACCTTCAGGCGATTAAGGTCTTTGTTACCTACCATAGTCGTTAATCGAATATTTGGCACAAAGTTACAAAATTGGTATGATAAAAAAACAGCAGATCCTATAAAAATTGCAAAAACGAGTGATTTTAGTGAAATTTCTTCATTTTGTGTATTTAAAGACACTCTATTCCGTATTCTGGATTGGATTCTTTGTTCATCAACCGCCATGAAATGAGGACTCTTATCCCCGCAAGAGCAGAGGCAAGGATAGAGTACACATCATTATATAATAGCGGTCAACAGAGTGCTATCAGCTTGTTGTTGAATAGGTCATATCAGACAGGATGATTGAAATTGATACGATGCCTATCGTATACGTCGTCAACTTCAACACCTCAACGCAGGAACTCGTCGATGAGAGCGCAGTCGTGATAGCCTCGCTTACCACCTCATCCTTGATTGCCAACCTGACGGTTGAAGATGTTTACTAACTCGTTGATTTGCATGTCTGCGAATTGCAGAGCGAACTTGATGTAATAAATGTTCTGTTGCATAAATTGGAATGTTTTTGAAGTGAATACTATACTTGACTTTCGTCGAGTTTAATCCTCGCCTCAGCAATATTCAAACGAATTTGATATTACATTCAGCTCGTCAAAACTTCCGCATCATACCTTGGCCGCCGTGGTTTCCAAAACTCGGTTGGCGAATGTTTGGTACACTCTTTAGTTTCATCTTGTTATGTAAATTGACTTTTTCATCAGTTTCTTGTATATGCAGAAAACAGAAATTCTCTTGCTTTCTAAGCAATATTTCAATTGCGGACCTTTTAGCCATATAAAGAGTGGAAAATCGTGTAGAATGAATATGTGGAACTATTCGATAGAGATGTACCACTAATCCCACATTATTTCCCGCATTGGTTTCCTCACTATAAAGGTTTACATGGTCATTGCACATTCTTGACATTCTTCTACTTGCATTCGATGAATGAAATTTCCGCATTGAAATCAAATGATAATAGTTGATCACCGAAGGGCTGTGTTCCATGACAACATGTAAATCTAAAGAGGGTGTATCTGATACGTTATTTCGTTCCATTACTTACGCAATCGGGAAGTCATCAGCCAGACACGTCAGCCTTCCAATATAAAACAATTATCACTTAAGGAAAGACCTTGATAGGATACAATATCATCATGGACTTGACGAGGGGCTTTTCTACGACACCCCAACAACTTCGAGATCATTTCTTGCCCACGGGAAAAACGTTGGCCAAGCAATTTTATTTCTATTCAGACCCATCATCTACACTTAGATTCTCGTCATAGATTGCCATGCAAATCATCAACCAGAATGCAGACTCTTGGGAAAGACCATTCTTCGTCATTCTTCATGTGCGCTTAGAGTTAAGTCGAGAAATGTTTTGGTGCGGGGTCTCGGGGTGTCCCTAAGCCTATTCAGCCAATGAGCTTGCTCAACCATGGTTTGTGGCGGCCTCCTCTTGACTTCAGCGGTTTTAACATTTCAGAGAGGTTGACTCTCTTGAAACCCCTATAAACAGGAAATTCTGCATGGTGACTTGGGTGACTCAGGAAATGCTATATAACGGTGATGACGATAGTGCTTTTGCCCTTGACTG
>JAIKWS010000020.1 GCA_024684515.1 Prevotella sp. | reverse complement strand
ATTTTTGTAAATGTGGGAAGTCTTTTTACGATTCGGGTAGTCCTTTTGTGAATAAGGGTAGTCCTGACGATGTAGGAAATGTTTATGTTTTGTCACCATCACCACCAGCTGCATGGGACACGGACCCTTCTAAAAATGAAGAATGAAGAATGAAGAATGAAGAATTTGCTACCGCTACGTGTTATGACCTGTAGCCAGCAAGTTGACCTCCAAAGAATTTGCTACCGCTACGTGTCATGACCTGTAGCCAGCAAGTTGACCTCCAAAGAATTTGCTACCGCTACGTGTTAAGACCTGTAGCCAGCAAGTTGACCTCCAACATCAGAAGGTAGACTATAAGCCCCTCACAAGTACCGAAGATTGTCGAGGGGCTTTGCTTTGTGAAATGGAAAAAGGGAAAAGGGGAAAAGGGGAAAAAGGGAAATTTGGTGTTTTTGTGAAGTGTTCTTTTAGTCGAGCTTAGCTCTTTGTAAAAGCGAGACAAGCTCGAGCGAAATGGTAAAATTTGCCCACTATAAACACAACGGGCGGGAATATGCATTTGTTGTTCCCACCCGTTGATTCTTATAGCGTCTTCAAATAATCCTTAGCGCTTATAGCATTCGAAAATCCTGTTCACGATATCCTTCTCCAGCTTGGGTGTCACCAGACTGGCTAGCCATACTACTGGGAATCCACCCAGCATGGCGATGGCTCCGCAGTTGATGGGGTTGATGGGATTGCCCAGTATCATGTTGACCACCGTCAGTCCCACACCCCATATGAAGCATGCCCATACGCTGATGCGGGTGACGCCCCGCCAGTAGAGACCCAGCATGAAGGGAGCCAGGAAGGCACCTGCCAGTGCACCCCACGAGATGCCCATGAGCTGAGCGATGAACGTCGGTGGGTTGAGGGCGATGAGCAGGGAGATAGCAATGAAGAACATGATGAGCACCCGCATCACCACGACCTTACGTCGCTCAATCTTCTCCGCCACGATATCGTCGATGGTACCTTCCTCCACCTCGCCAGGCAGAGACTTCTTGTCGCGATAGATGAGGTCGAGTGTCATCGTCGATGACGAGGTGAGCACCAGCGAGGCCAGTGTGGACATCGACGCCGACAGCACGAGCAGCACTACGAGGGCGATGAGCACGTCGGGCAGTGTCACCAGCATGGATGGCACGATGCTGTCGAAGGCAATCTTGCCATTCGCCACAACGGGCTCATAGAGACGTCCGAAGCCACCTAGGAAGTAGCAGCCACCAGCCACCACAAGGGCAAATATTGTCGAGATGACGGTGCCACGCTTGATGGCACTCTCGTCGGTGATACTGTAGAACTTACCCACCATCTGTGGCAGTCCCCACGTTCCCAGCGAGGTCAGGATGACCACACCCAGCAGTCCCCACGGATCGGGACCGAAGAGCGAGGCAAAGACACCTGTTCCCTCGGCAGCCTGTCCACCGTCGGCCGGAATCTCACTCAGCTTGCCGATAGCCTCTGTCAGTCCGCCCTGCGATGCCAGCACGGCAGCGATGACGGCCACGATGCCAAAGAGCATGATGATGCCCTGTATGAAGTCGTTCATGGCCGTAGCCTTGTAGCCGCCCAGAATGACATAGACAGCCGTGAGCACGGCCATGATGATGACACAGTACTCATAGGGTATGCCAAAGCCCATCTCAAAAAGGGTTGAGATGCCCTTGTAGACACCAGCCGTATAGGGGATGAGGAATACGAAGGCTATGATCGAAGCCGCCACACGCAGTCCCTGATCGTTGAAACGGGTGCCGAAGAAATCGGGCATCGTGCGACTCTCGATATGCTGTGTCATCAGCTTGGTGCGCCTGCCCAGTACGAGCCAGGCGAGCAACGACCCGATGACGGCATTGCCAATGCCTATCCATGTGGAGCTCAGTCCGTACTTCCAGCCAAACTGACCTGCGTATCCCACGAAGACTACTGCAGAAAAATAACTAGTACCATAGGCGAAGGCCGTGAGCCAGGGACCGACGGCACGGCCGCCCAGCACAAATCCGTCAACGCTACTGGCCTGCTTGCGGGTATAGATGCCCACGCCAATCATCACGGCCAGGAAGATGATTGTCAGCAATACTTTTATAATCATTGTCTGTCTTTGAAAAAATGAGTGTTTAGAAAGCCACTTGCACCTGTGCCTGTAGCCAGTTATAGTCGTCTGTGCTGATATTGTCGCCACACATGCAGCGGGTGTACTGCAACTGGAGTCGGCACTTCTTGTAGAACCAGTACTGCAGTCCCAGCGTCAGGTTCGTCTGGTCCCATCCGTCCACTTTCGTATTGCGGTCGTAGGTCTCTCCGCTAGCCACGATGTCGAGCGCATCCACCACGGGTATACATGCCGTCACATAACCACCACGCGAGCCTACGTCGCCATCCTCGCCACCCAGCCATTCAGCACGGATGCTAGCAGGACGAGCCTCCTTATACTGACTGCCGGCATAGCTCAGCGTCTTGTATTCGAGACCAGCGCTATAGCGGTTGCGCTTGTAGTTGTCGCCAACGTTGATGGTAGGGTTCCAGGCGGCCTTGCCCACAGCACATCCCGTACCGAGATAGCCAGAAGCCACGAGCCGCAGTCCGTCCATCGGCTTCACCTCGAGCTTGGCAATGAAGTCCTTCTGGTTGTTCTGGTCCTTGCGGTTGATGCCCTGTCCACTCATCAAGGCCAGCTCGTAGTGTACCTTATTATCAAGAATGTCGCCAAAGGCCATCAGACCCATATCGCGACCATAGTTCACGCCATTGAGAGGATCGGGACCCTCGCCAGCCAGATAGAGCACAGCCTGCGAGTAGACATCAATCAGCTCCAGGGCTGTTGGCGACAGGGGGTTCTCCATCGTGTAGGAGTGTTTGAACTGTCCCAGTCTGACGGTCAGTGCCTTGTCGTTGGATATTCTGTAGTCGGTGTAGAACTCTTGTACAACACTCGAAAAGTCGTGCATGAACAAGAACGACCATCGGTCGGTGATACGGGCTTTCGCCCAGAGCAAAGTTCGCTTGAGATTGTAGCTGTTAGTCTTTGTGCCGTTTTGGTCTTGATAGCTCCATCCCCCCTGGGCGTAGCCGTTGAGCGTGATGCGACTGGTGAGATCCTTCATCCAGTCGGGTTCTGACTGCTGTTGCCCCATAGCAGCAACACTACTGAACACTGCCAGTACCACCGCCAGTGTCCTCCAATTGCAAGTTTTTCGTTTCATTTTGTCATTGATTTTAAAGAAAAATAGTTCTTGCGGCGGCAAAGGTACGAAGAAACGAGCAAAATGCAAAGGAAAATGACGATTTTCTTTCATTTTTTGAGTAAAAGCTTGCTCGGGAATGGGGTTAGGGGTTGGGTCTGCAAGACTAACACGATGGCTATCCCTCTTACCGGTGAGCTTGCCTAGAACGAGATAGAGTGCCTACAAGAGGCTTAGATCACTCTGAGTGGAAAATTTGCAAAGAAAATTTGGTATTCTTGACGCTTATTCGTAACTTTGCACACAAAAAAACAGGAAGAGAAGCTGATGAAAATACGCAACCATAAGGATTCCGAACGTATTCTGCTGACAGATGACCAGTTGGAAAAGGTGACTGGAGGAACCAGGGAACTGGCACGGGTGTCACATCCGTCGCTGCTCTTCGTCCTGGTGGCTATGCTCGCACTATGTGCTGTGGCTGCCTACTGGTGCGCCTTTGGCACAATCAACTACAAGGTGACAGCCCAGGGCGTGGTATTCCCCTTTGACAACCCACAGGGGATAGCCGCTCCCACAGCAGGCACCATAGAGCATATCATGACCAGTCGCGGTGCCAGCGTGAAGGGCGGTGACGTGCTGATGCAGATACGCACCGAGGACAGCACGACCACCATCAAGGCACCTACGGCAGGTACCGTGCTGACCTATCGCGCTGAGGAGGAAGAGGTCGAGGAGAACGACAAGATCGTGTGGCTGATTCCAGAAGAGACGAACCAGATGCAGCGCGAGATGCTGGTATACGTCGGCTTCGACGATCTGCGGGCGCTGAAAGAGGGACAGCAAGTGCAGGTGACGCCCGCCGACCTGCAGCGGGAGGACTGCGGCTATGCCTATGGCAACATACAGCACATAGCCCCCTACCCCACCGACCGCAACGAGGTAGCCAGCCGACTGAAACTGGCACCACTGGCTTCGTTCATTGGCGACGGTGCCGTATACGAAATCAAGGTGCTGCTATGTGCCGACAAGACAGACAGCACAAAACTGATGTGGAGCCGACAGAAAAGCAGTAGCCTGAAGATGGGTACCGGCACACTGTGCAACGTGCAGGTGATCACAGAAAAGAAACGTGTGTGGGAGGTGCTCGTAGGCCGTGTGTCGGACACCGTAGACGGCATTGCCGGCGACTGATCAGGAAACAGAGCAAGTACTATAATTATAAAGAAAACAAGTAGCAACAATGGTGAGGCGAGTACCAATGGTCATGCAAATGGAGGCCCTGGAGTGTGGGGCTGCCGCATTGTCTATGGTGCTGGGCTACTATGGCAAGTGGATACCACTGGAACAGGTGCGCGAAGTGTGCGGCACCAGTCGCGACGGCACCTCGGCCCGCAGCATACTAGTGGCAGCCCGCAGCTATGGCCTCGAGGGCAACGGCTATAGCGTGGAACCCGAGGCCCTAGAGGGCATGCAGCCCGCCATCCTGCACTGGAACTACAACCACTTTGTGGTCTTCAAGGGCTTCAGACATGGCCGTGCCTATATCAACGACCCCGCCTCCGGACCGCTGGAGGTGAAGATGGACACATTCCGACAATCGTTCACCGGCACCGCACTCACCTTCAAGCCTACAGACAGCTTTCAGCCAGAGGGATCGCCCATCAGTATCATCTCCTATGTACGCAAATACCTCAGCGGTGCCAAGGAGGCCTTCTGGCTAACGTTCATGTTCTGTCTGCTGGCAGCCTTTGTAGCCATCAGCGTGCCGCTGTTCACCAATATCTTCTTCGACGAGATACTCTCAGGACGTAACCGCGACTGGGGAGGCATCTTCATCCTGACAATGACAGCGGTGGCCGCGTTCAGCTTTGTGCTAGAGCTGCTCAAGGACAAATACAGCCGTCGCATTGCCGGTTCGCTGGCCATGAAGGGCAATGTCGGCTATATGCAACATCTGCTGCAACTGCCTATGTCGTTCTTCGCCATACGGTATGTGGGCGACCTACAACAGCGGCAGCATCTGAACGAGAGCATCACCAAATCGCTCGTCGACGTGCTGGCGCCACAGCTCATCAATATTGCCCTGCTAGTGCTCTATCTGATTCTGATGTTCAGCTATAGCGCAACACTCTCGCTGACGGGCATCCTTGCCGCCTTGTTCAACCTGGCACTCATACAGTGGTTTGCCCAGAAGCGTGTCAACCTGATACGCACAACAGAGCAGAGCGAGGGAAAGTATTTCTCTACCACCGTGAGCTGTATCGACAACATGGAGAGCATCAAGGCAGCAGGTGCCGAGACAGGATTCTTCGCCTACTGGAGCGGACTGTGGGCACAGAAATTCAACAGGGCCAACGATGCCGACGACCAGGAGATACGCATGGGAGTCATACCCATATTCATCTCGGGACTTGTGGATATCAGCGTGCTCATACTCGGTGCCGTCTTCATCCTGCAAGGCGAGCTCACCATTGGCATGCTCATGGCCTTCCAGGGGTTTATGAACTCGTTTATCACACCCGTGAGCGAGGTGGTGGGAGCTAGTCAGAAAATCATTGAGATGCGCTCGCAGATGGAGCGTGTGGACGATGTGATGAAATTTCCCATCGAGGTGCGGGGCGAGAAGGGACACCTGGCAGAAGGCAAGCTGGGTGGCGAGGTGGAACTGCGTCACGTCACCTTTGGCTATTCGCCCATGCAGCCACCGCTGATCAAGGATTTCAGCCTTCATATCGAACCCGGCCACAGCGTCGCACTAGTAGGCAGCAGCGGCTGCGGGAAGTCTACACTCGCCAAGCTGATCACCGGTCTCTACAAACCCTGGAGCGGAGAGATCCTCTTCGACGGTCGCCCCATAGGCAGCATCAGCAGCGAGGAACTGACCAACAGCGTAACAGCCATCGACCAGAATATCGTGCTCTTCGACGATACCGTAGCACAAAACATCCGCATGTGGGACCAGTCGATAGAGGAATTCACCATGATGATGGCCTGCAACGATGCCCAGATCCGGAACGATATCGTCAGCCGTCCCGAAGGCTTCGCCACCCGGCTCATCAAAGGCGGACAGAACTTCAGCGGCGGCCAGCGACAACGCATGGAGATTGCCACAGCACTAGCCAAAGAGCCCGTGGTGCTGATACTCGACGAAGCAACCAGCGCCCTAGACCCCAAGACCGAGGACGAGGTGATGCAAGCCGTCAGGATGATGGGACCTACGATGGTGATTATCGCCCACCGGCTGAGTACCATCCGCGACTGCGACGAAATCATCGTCATGGACCAAGGGAAGATCGTACAACGAGGCAACCACCAGGAACTGATGGCGCAAGAGGGTCTCTATCGTGAACTCATGAACAGTGAATAGCCACCAACTATGCCAATATATCTCGACCAAATAGAAAAGCGGAGGCGACTGGAAGAGGCTGCCCTGAACGAGGCTCTGGCCAGAAGCCAGCGACGACTCGGCTTCAAGGGCAAGCAGAAAGCACAGCCACAGGACGACACATCGGCACTCAGACAGGTGCTCGATGCCCTCGGCGTGACCAACTATGAGCTGGAAGAGAACGAGATGATGAGTCCAGAGGAACAACTCACGGGGATACTACGGCCCAGAGGCATCATGATGCGCAAAATCAAACTGGAGGGACAATGGTGGCGTGAGAGCGTAGGCCCGCTGCTCGGTTATAGCCACGACGGCCATCTGCTGGCACTGACACCCACCTACTGGAATATGGGCTACTGCTATCGCAATGCCGAGGGCGAGACCATCAAGGTGAGCCGCAAGGCGATGAACGAGCACATCAGCAGCGATGCCATCACCTTCACCAAGCCTCTGCCCCTGAGAAAACTGCGCATTCAGGACCTGCTGCGCTTCTGCTGGAGCGTGGTGCCAAGTCCCAACTACGCCTTCGTACTGCTGGCGGCACTTGCCGTAGTGCTGCTGGGCATGTTCACGCCAATGGCCAACAAGCTGATCTTCGACACCGTCATACCTACCGGCGATGCTGCCGACCTGATGCCCATCTGCGGCCTGCTGCTAGGCGCTACGCTAGGAACGATGCTGATCACGCTGACTCGCGATTTCTATATAGATCGCGTACAAGATATTATGGAACTGCACATGCAGAATGCCGTGATGGCGCGCACCTTCCTGCTCTCGCCAAAGTTCTTCCTGCAGAATGCCAGCGGCGAGCTATCCGCCCGACTGAACAATGTCACCATCCTCTGCAAACTTATCAACGAGAATATCGTAGGAGCACTACTGTCGTCGGCCCTCTCGGTCATCTATCTCATCCAACTATGGATCTACGGCCAGCAACTGCTGCTGCCAGCACTTTTCATTCTGGCAACATGGGCGCTGGTCATACTGCTGCTCTATCGCCGTACGACTGCCATCCGCGAACAATACACGCAGAAGGCCAGTACGCTGAGCGGTATGGAGTACAACATGTTTGCCGGCATACAGAAGCTAAAACTCACGGGTAGTGAGAAGCGTGCCTTCACCCGCTGGCTGAACCACTATACGGATGCTGCACAACTGATCTACAACCCAGGGCTGCGCAGTCATGTCTATCCGGCACTCATGCAATTGCTCAGCATCGGAGGCCTGGCAATGCTCTACTATTTCACCCTTAAGCACAACGTGAGCACTTCAGACTTCATCGCCTTCAGCAGCGCCTTTGGCATGATGACGGCAGCCATGAACCAGCTGAGCAACATCATTGACGATCTAGCCTCCGTGCAACCGTTGCTCAAAAGCACACTACCCATCATGGAAGCAGTACCCGAGACGGAGGCTAAGGCACCACAGATAGAAGATATCTTCGGCAGTATCGAGGTGAGCGGCCTCTGCTTCCGCTACGACAAGGAACAGCCCCCGGTATTTGAGGACTTCTCGCTGAATATCGCCCCTGGAGAATACGTGGGCATCGTAGGAAAGTCGGGATGCGGGAAATCAACCCTGCTACGACTGCTCCTAGGCTTCGAGACGCCCCAGGCAGGCAGCATTTATTATGACACCTACGACCTCTCGCAAGTCGACAAGACCAGCCTGCGCAGGAAAATCGGCACCTGTCTGCAGAGCGGAAGCCTATTCACGGGCGACCTTTTCCACAATATCACGATCACGGCGCCCTGGGCAACAGAAGACGACGTGTGGGAGGCCTTGCGACTGGCTGCCCTTGACGAGGATGTACGCCAAATGCCCATGCAGCTCCACACAATGGTGAGCGAAGGCGGTGGCGGATTCAGCGGCGGACAGAAACAGCGACTACTCATCGCACGGGCTCTCATCGCCCACCCCACCATTCTCCTATTCGACGAGGCCACCTCGGCCCTTGACAATATCAGCCAGAAGCAGGTGTCAGACAACATTGCGAAACTGGCCTGTACCCGTATCGTCATCGCCCACCGACTGAGTACGATCAGGCATTGCGACCGTATCATCGTTCTTGACCAGGGACACATCGCTGAAGAGGGAACCTTCGAGGAACTGATGGCCAACAAAGGGCTGTTCTATGAGATTAGCCAACGACAATTATGATTACACAATAAAAACATTTCACAATATGAAAATTCTACTATTAGGAAGCGGCGGCCGTGAGCACGCCCTAGCATGGAAAATCGCTCAGAGCGAGAAGTGTGAGAAACTATTCATTGCTCCTGGCAATGCCGGCACAAGCAACTGTGGCGAGAACGTGGCCATGAAGGCCGACGACTTTGAAGCCATCAAGCAGTTTGTCGTAGAAAAAGGCATCAAGATGGTGGTGGTAGGCCCCGAAGACCCGCTGGTGAAGGGCATCTACGACGACCTGAAGAGCGACGAGCGTACGAAGAACGTACCCGTCATCGGTCCGTCAAAGGCAGGTGCCGTACTAGAGGGATCGAAGGACTTCGCCAAAGGTTTCATGAAGCGTCACAACATCCCCACCGCCCGCTACGAGACCTTTGACGGCAATCATCTGGAGCAGGGACTGGCATTTCTGGAAACATTGCAGGCGCCCTACGTGCTGAAGGCCGACGGACTATGTGCCGGCAAGGGCGTACTGATCCTGCCCACACTCGACGAGGCCAAGCAAGAGCTGAAAGAAATGCTGGGCGGTATGTTTGGCAATGCCTCCAGCCGCGTAGTCATCGAAGAATTCCTCAGCGGCATCGAGTGCTCGGTATTCGTACTCACCGATGGCAATCACTATAAGATCCTGCCTGAAGCCAAAGACTACAAGCGCATCGGCGAGGGAGACACAGGACTGAACACAGGTGGCATGGGTAGCGTATCGCCCGTTCCGTTTGCCACCAGAGAGTGGATGCAGAAGGTCGACGAGCGCATCATCAGCCCCACCGTGAAAGGTCTGAAGGCCGAGGCCATCGACTATAAGGGCTTTATTTTCTTCGGACTCATCAATGTGAACGGCAACCCAATGGTGATTGAGTACAACTGCCGCATGGGCGACCCTGAGACAGAAAGCGTGATGCTACGACTGAAGAGCGACATCGTAGACCTGTTCGAAGGCGTTGCAGAAGGTAATCTGGACCAGCGAGCCATCGAATTCGACGACCGTGCTGCCGTATGTGTGATGCTCGTCTCAGGCGGTTATCCACAGGCCTACAAGAAGGGCTATCCTATCACAGGCATAGAGCAAGTGGAAGGCAGCATCGTGTTCCATGCTGGCACAACCCATAAGGACGGCAACGTGGTCACTAACGGCGGACGTGTCATCGCCGTCTCGTCATACGGCAAGGATAAGGCAGAAGCCCTGCAGAAATCGTTCCAGGAAGCCCAGAAGATACAGTTCACAGACCAGTACTTCCGCCGTGATATCGGAGCAGACCTATAATCAGACAGGAGGTTAGCATCCTTATATCAAGATGAAACGACTACAGAACAAGATAGCAGAGGGAGGACTGGCACTACCAATGACAGCATTGCTGGGTATTGCCGTATGGCTACAGTCTGGCTTGATAACACATCAGCTGTGGCCCCAGCTAGCATGCTTTATCGTCTCTGTCTATCTCTTGAGAGAGATGAGCAACCACAATTCCCTGCTACGAGTGAGGAGCCGAATGGTGTCGAGCACGTTCATCATGCTGTCGTGCACCGCCAGTTTCCTTTTCCCCCAACTCGTTGGCATTTTTGTGCAGCTCTGTTTCATCATCGCCCTGATCATGCTCTTTCAGACCTATCAGGACCAGCAGGCCACAGGCACCAGCTACTATGCTTTTCTCTTCGTCAGCCTATCGAGTCTGGCCTACGTGCATACACTTCTGTATGTACCGCTGTTATGGCTGCTTATGGCTACGCAGTTGCAATCGTTCAGCTGGCGCACGTGGCTGTCGTCATTTCTTGGAGTTCTCACCCCCTACTGGTTTATCCTGATCTGGCTGCTCACACCTTTCAGCCATACCGAGGAGGCAGGAATCGACCTGTCGATGCTTGGCACCCACTTCTCGAAATTGGCACAGATTGAGTGGTCCCTGCAGTCATTAGACCTTAGCCGCATCATCGTACTCGTCTTCACACTAGTACTAGCAGCTATTGCCATCGCCCATTTCTGGCAGCGCAGCTTCGAGGACAAGATTCGCATCCGACTACTCTATGGGTTCTTCACCACGATGACCACCGTCACACTGGCAGTAATCATCCTTCAGCCTCATCACTACGATGTACTGATGTGCATTGCCTTTGTCTGTGCCAGTCCGCTCATTGCCCACCTGCTGACCTTCACCAGTTCCCGTCTGAGCAACATCATGTTTTTCGTGACGCTGGCCCTCACTCTAGTCATCATTGTGCTCAACCTCTTCGTTATCAGTCAGTAGCTCATGGGCGGCTTTATCGAAATACTCACCAACTACGGCTACTGGGGCATGCTCATTGCCGCCTTCCTGGCTGGCAGTTTCTTTCCTTTCAGCAGCGAGGCCGTCATGGTGGCGCTGATGGCAGCCCACCTCGACCCTTGGCTGCTGATGATCTATGGCACTATTGGCAATGTGCTGGGGTCGGTGGTCAACTATTGCATCGGCCGTCTTGGCAAGACGGAGTGGTTTGAGAAATATCTGCATGTTTCGCCGGAGAATATGGAGAAAGCCAAGCGCTTTATGCGTGGCCACGGTGCCTGGATGGGATTCTTCGCCTTTATCCCCCTGCTGGGTAGTGCCATAACCATTCTGCTGGGCTTGATGCGTGCCAACCCTCTTATCACGTTCATTTCCATCACGTTAGGAAAGATTTTCCGTTATGTCGTGCTCATCTATGCTTTCAAGCCGTTTATGGGATAAGGCAATACCATTCATCCTGGTATATCCGGATTCTGCAGTAGCATCCGGATAGTCCAGGATATCGTGATTCTCCCGAAAACTGGTTTGTCCTGCTTCTCCAGAGCTACTCATTGCTTATAAAAGCAAAGAAAAACACGTTTTCCTTTTGCTTTTCGCTCGCTTTTTCGTACCTTTGCACGCAAATTCGAATTTTAACGTTAAAAAAGAACATTTTTAAGATGAAACAATTTCGTCTTGTGGACAATATCTTTGGGTGGCTGACCTTTTTCATTGCCGCTTTCGTCTATTGCTCCACTATCGAACCCACAGCCTCGTTCTGGGACTGCCCCGAGTTTATTACCACAGGGTATAAGCTAGAAGTCGGACACCCGCCTGGTGCGCCATTCTTCATGCTGACTGCCAACCTCTTCAGTCAGTTCACCAGCGATCCCACGCAGGTGGCACGCATGGTGAATATGATGAGTGCCCTGCTGTCTGCGGCGTGTATCCTGTTCCTCTTCTGGAGTATCACGCACCTGGTACGACGGTTGCTGGTCGACCGTCAGGAGGAAATGACGCCTTCCAAGATGGTTGCCATTGAGGCTTCTGGACTAGTAGGTGCCCTTATCTACACGTTCAGCGACACCTTCTGGTTCTCGGCTGTCGAGGGAGAGGTCTATGCCTACTCCTCAGCCTTCACAGCTGTGGTATTCTGGCTTATCCTGAAATGGGAAGAGCATGCCGACGAGCCTCATAGTGATCGCTGGCTAGTGCTCATCATGTATATGACGGGCCTCTCTATTGGCGTTCACTTGCTGAACCTGCTGTGTCTGCCTGCCATCGTGCTGGTATGGTACTACAAGCGCTTCCCCAATGCCAATGCCAAGGGTTCTCTCGTAGCCCTGCTCATCTCGATAATCATCCTGGCCGCTGTGCTCTATGGCGTCGTGCCTGGCATCATCACCGTAGGCGGATGGTTCGAACTGTTCTTTGTCAACACGCTCCACATGCCGTTCAACACAGGTATCTATGTCTATCTGCTGCTGCTCGTAAGCTCCGTCATCTGGGCTATCTACGAGACGCAGACTGCCAACGACAAGAACTGGAAGCGCCAGAACATTGCCTTCCTGCTAGGCTTTGGCTTGCTGGGCATCCCGTTCTACGGCTACGGCTGGTCAGCCTTCTTCATTGGCGCTATCGTGCTGACGATTATTGGATTCTTCCTGTTCCGTCGCAACGAGAAGAGCCTCAAGCCGCTCATCTCTGCCCGTCTGAAGAACACCACGCTGCTCTGCATGCTCATGCTGATGATAGGCTATTCGACCTATGCCGTCATCGTCATCCGCTCGAGTGCCAATCCTCCTATGGACCAGAACTCTCCTGAGGATATCTTCACCCTTGGCAGCTATCTCAGCCGCGACCAGTACGGCTATCGCCCACTCGTATGGGGACAGGGCTTCGAGTCGGAACTGGCCGAGGATGACGAGACGGGCGACTATGCTTTCGTCAGCGATGGTCCTACCTACCACCGTGCTGAAAAGCGTACAGCTGATGAGCCCGACAGTTACTATATCGTAAAGAGTAGCATCAACGGACGAGAGCGGGACATCAAGGGTAAGTATGTCTACGAACAGAACATGCTGTTCCCGCGCATGTACTCTAGCGCACACGCAAGCTTCTACAAGACCTGGAACGGCGGCATCAGCGGACGCACCGTTGAGGCCAAATACCCCAACCGCTATCCCTACAAGAAGGAGATCACCATGCCTACCTTCTGGGATAATATCAGTTTCTTCCTCAGCTACCAGTGTGGCTACATGTACTGGCGCTACTTCCTGTGGAACTTTGCTGGACGTCAGAACGATATTCAGGGTCTCTATGGCGAGAAGGAGCACGGCAATGCCCTCACGGGTATCTCCTTTATAGACAATATGTTCCTGGGCGACCAGTCGAAACTGCCTGACGAGCTGAAGAACAACAAGGGTCACAACGTCTTCTACTGCATGCCGCTCATACTAGGCCTCATCGGTCTGTTCTGGCAGATGCTCTCCCGTGGACGCAAGGGCCTGCAACAGTTCTGGGTGGTATTCTTCCTCTTCTTCATGACAGGTCTGGCCATCGTGCTCTACCTGAACCAGACGCCATTGCAGCCCCGTGAGCGTGACTATGCCTATGCCGGCTCGTTCTATGCCTATGCCATCTGGTGCGGCATTGGTGTGGCTGCCATCATCAGCTGGCTCACCAAGTTGCTCGACAAGAAGCTCAAGACTCAACAGCTACGCCTGGCGCTGGCAGGTGTCGTCTCGCTCATCTGCCTGTTGGTGCCCATACAGATGGCATCACAGACCTGGGACGATCATGATCGCTCGGATCGCTACACCTGCCGCGACTTTGGACAGAACTATCTCATGACGCTACAGCAGAAGGGCAACCCCATCATCTTCACCAATGGCGACAACGACACCTTCCCCCTCTGGTACAACCAGGACACCGAGGGTGTACGCACCGATGCCCGCGTCTGCAACCTCAGCTATCTGCAGACCGACTGGTATATCGACCAGATGATCCGTCCTGCCTACGACTCACCATCGCTGCCCATCAACTGGAAGAAGATCCAGTATCAGGATGGCACCAACGACTTCATCATAATCGACCCCTATGTCAAATATGCCATCCAGCTCATCCAGGAGGCATCACCGGAAGAGGCCAGCAAGGTCTTTGGCGACGATCCCTTCGAACTGAAGAACGTGCTGAAATACTGGGTTCGCGACGAGCGTACAAAGGAGCAGAAAGACATGCAGCGCGACTATCTCAACTGGGCATTCACAGCAATGAACTTACCAGAAGGCTATCACATCAAGGAAAATCTCAACTTCATACCCACCGATACTGTTTATCTCAACATCGACAAGGAAGCCGTCCGTCGTAGTGGTATGATGTTGCAGGGCGACAGCATTCCCATCCCCGACCGCATGGCAATCTCGCTGTCTGAGCTCGGTGGTGTGGACAAGAGCAAGCTGATGATGCTCGAGTTGCTAGCCAACTCCAACTGGGAACGTCCCATCTATGTGGCTATGACCGTGGGGCAGGACAACTACATGAATCTGGGCAACCACTTCGTGCAGGAAGGTCTAGCCTATCGTATTACGCCATTCACTACCAATGTTGATGGTACCACCGTGCCTGGCATGAAAAACTTCGACACGGAAACCACCTACGACAATGTAATGAACCGCTTCAAGTTCGGAGGTGCTGCCACCAAGGGTATCTATCTCGACGAGACCGTCACTCGCATGTGTCTAACCCATCGCATGCTGATGGTCGACCTGGCCACGCATCTGTCTGACGAAGGCAAGGAAGACAAGGCTCTCAAGGTACTGGAGAAACTCGACAGCGTGCTGCCAGCATACAACATCCCCTACGACCTTGACTCACGTGAGATTGACGGACGTCGCCTGGGATACCAGGATGGCAAGACGGCCATCTACACCCTTGGCTCCAGCTATCGCGAGGCATTGCTCTATGCCAAGCTGGGCAAGAACGAAAAGGCTATTCCCATCCTCGATCAGCTCTGGAGACGATGCAACCAATATCTCGACTACTATCTGTCGATGTCGTCAAGAGACTTCATGGGAAGTCAGATCGAATGTCTCAAGCAGTTCAATGCGATGACCTATCTGCTACGCGGCTATTATTCGATAGACGAACAGAAGGCAACAACGTGTAGCGACCAACTCGAGAAGCGATGCCAGGAATATGCCATGAAGGGTGGCGACCTGGACAAAGCACACTGGCAGTATTAAATGATTATCGAGCAACCAGCTATCTACCTCCGCTGGCTCTACCCGAAAGCCCTATGGAGAATGGACCATCGAGAGCGATCAGTATACCTGACGTTCGACGATGGTCCCATCCCCGAATCCACACCATTCATTCTCGACACGCTACGACACTACGGTATCAAAGCGGCCTTCTTCATGGTGGGCGACAACGTACGCAAGTATCCCGAGCTGTTTGAGCAAATCAAGGCAGAGGGCCATCTAGTGGGCAACCATACGCATAACCACATCAGCGGCTTCCCCCATAGCATCAAGGAATATATGTACAATGTGGAGAAGGCCAATGCCTATATCCACAGCCATTTCTTCCGTCCTCCACATGGCTGGATGCGGCTGACTCAGTATGCCTGGCTATCGCGGAAATACAAGGTTGTGATGTGGGATGTCGTCACTCGCGACTATTCCAAATGGATGACTGCCGACGACATCGTCAACAACGTGAAGCGCTACGTTCGTAATGGCTCCATCATCACCTTCCACGACTCGCTGAAAGCCATCGACAAACTTCGCACAGCCCTGCCCCAAAGCATCGAATGGCTTCGCAAGCAGGGCTATGAATTCAAGATATTCACTTAGACATCGTCTCCGCTCAGGTGCTCTCCATTAGCCCGCTGCACCCCAGCAGCACATCCTGCCACGTGGCCTCGAAGTCTCGCGTATACCACGGATCCGCCACGCTGCCAGGTCTGTCGGTATAATCCATCAGCATGCGTATCTTTCCTTCTGGGTCTCCACCACAGATGCGAGTCATATTACGCACGTTCATATCGTCCATACCTATGAGCAGGTCAAAGCGATCATAGTCTGCACGCACCATCTGTCTGGCCCGCTTTCCCTTACAGCCTATCCCATGCTCAGCCAGTTTCCTACGGGCTGGTGGATAGACCTCATTGCCCAGCTCCTCTGTCGATGTAGCTGCCGACTCGATATAGTAGTCGCCATCCCGGCCTGCCTTCCGCACCAGGTCCTTCATCACAAACTCAGCCATCGGACTCCTGCAGATATTCCCGTGGCACACAAACAAGATACGTTTCATTATTCCTTTTCTTTCTTCTCAAAACTAATTTCCTCTGCAGCCTGTTCCCCTATGTCTTCCATCTCCAGATGCTTATAGGCATTTCTCACACCGTGATCATCCATCCATATACGGTTCAGCGTGAAGGCTAAAGCCCTGAGCGTCTGCTCTCTGACAGCTGGTTTCAGCTCACACTCCCACACGACAATGCAATGCCATCCCATGCTCGCCAATAGTTTTTGCTCCTCCGCATCCCTCTCCTGATTCCTACTGATTTTCTTCACCCAGAACGAAGTATTCGTCTTGGGAATCTTACAGCAGTCACTATTCGTCATCATCTCCTTCCCCTCCACAAGCACAGCCTTGCTCTTGTGTCCGTGCCAGAAGCATCCATTCACAAAGATACAGGTCCTATACTTCCTCAGCACGAGGTCGGGATGCCCTGGCAGTTTTCTGCTGTTCAGACGATATCGGAAGCCCATGCGCCACAGTCCCCTCCTGACAATCAGTTCAGGCTTGGTGTTCTTCGACCTGATGGCAGCCATGTTACGATGTCGCTGTTCGGAAGTCATCGTCTATTTACCGTTAATCAGTTCAGGCAGGTCACAATCGCCATCAAAGCTGATGGCATCACGATGTTGCGACTGTACGCGTATGGCAGCCTTACCGTTGTCGTAGACATCCACCAGATAGCGATAGACATCCTCCTTTGTCTTCACATCGATGTCGAAGTGAATGAGATGTGGCTTCGGTCTGCTCTCCTGCAGCTGCAGGATACGTTCCCTGAAGTTCAGTCCCTGTGCCGGCTGAGCCATTGGTGCCTGATAGGCCTGTCCCAGATAGGGCAGATAGCTATTCAACGTATCACCCTGCAACTCCAGGAAGAAGTCGGGTGTCACCATCCTGGACCCATAGCGCAGGGTGTTCATCGATGTCACATCAATATGCAGCCTTCTCTCTGCTACGGCCTTCTCAACAGCCTGCTGTGTGGCTGCCCGTCTCTCTGCCCGCTGCTGTTGGGTGGCACATGCCGACAACAGCACTACCATTGCCAGCAGCAACACTTGTCCTATTCGTTTTCTCATTACTCCTATACATTATTAATATATATAACCCTCATTCAAATTTCTTTGGCAAAGATACAAAAAGTCGGGCTCAAAACAAAGAGAATGGCATACTTTTTTCTCCGAGACAGAGGAAGTGCACAAATTTATCGACAAAGTTACGAAAGACCGGCTTGCTCATAGTGAGATTACGGCTCACTCGTAGTGAGATTACGGCTCACTCATAGTGGGATTACGGCTCACTCATAGCGGGATTACGGCTATAGCTCCACTTTTTTGCATTCCAAAGACCTTTTTCTCTCATCCGAGTCCATTTTTCGACCTGGCAACTAAGTCACCAGACTTCTGACCTAAGGAAAGATAACGTTGATAGGAGTCCGCGAAAGTACCCAGTACGTAGTCATTGAAACGACAAAATTCATAAAAAACAAAAAATATTCAGTCTTTATTCTTTTATTAATTTAATAATGAGTACCTTTGCACGGCGTTTCGCATGACTGCGCAAACCATTTTTATTTATTAGATGTTTTTTTAATCAAGATGAACGTAATTACAAAGACCCTTCAACTGGCTGATGGAAGGACCATCACCATTGAAACCGGGAAAGTGGCAAAACAGGCTGACGGCAGTGTTATGCTGAAGATGAACAACACTGTGCTCCTGGCTACCGTATGTGCCGCAAAAGATGCAGTTCCTGGTACTGATTTCATGCCTTTGCAGGTAGACTATCGTGAGCAGTACAGCGCAGCTGGGCGTTTCCCCGGCGGATTTACCAAGCGCGAAGGCAAGGCCTCTGACTCAGAAATCCTCACATCGCGACTCGTAGACCGAGTCCTTCGTCCTCTCTTCCCTGCCAACTATCATGCCGAAGTATTTGTCAACGTGATGCTTCTTAGTGCTGACGGAGTAGATCAGCCCGATGCACTGGCTGGCTTCGCTGCTTCTGCTGCTCTGGCATGTTCTGATATTCCCTTCGAATGTCCGATTTCCGAAGTCCGTGTGGCTCGCGTTAATGGCCAATATGTCATCAACCCCACCTTCGAGCAGATGAAGCAAGCAGACATGGACATCATGGTAGGCGCATCGGCAGAGAATATCATGATGGTGGAAGGTGAGATGAAAGAAGTGAGCGAGCAGGACCTGCTGGGAGCCCTGAAAGCCGCTATGGACGCCATCAAGCCCATGTGCGAGTTGCAGACAGAACTCAGTAAGGAACTGGGTAAGGATGTGAAGCGTGAATACAACCACGAGGTGAACGACGAGCAACTGCGTCAGCGCATGAACGATGAACTTTACAAACCTGCCTACGACATCACCAAACAGGCACTGGAGAAACAGCAGCGTGCTGAAGCCTTTGAAAAGCTGCTCGAAGACTTCAAGGAGAAGTTCTTCGCTGAGCGTGCTGCTGCAGAGCCAGCAGAAACTGCCGACTCTACGGAGACCGTCATCTCTGACGATGAATATGCTGCCATGATGGACCGCTACTATCACGATGTAGAGCGCGATGCCATGCGTAGATGTATCCTCGACGAGGGCATCCGCCTGGATGGTCGTAAGACTACCGATATCCGCCCCATCTGGTGCGAGGTAAGCCCACTGCCCATGCCTCACGGAAGTGCCATCTTCACACGTGGCGAGACACAGTCACTAAGCACTTGCACACTAGGCACCAAACTCGATGAGAAGATGGTCGACGATGTGCTCGACAAGAGCTACATGCGCTTCCTTCTCCACTACAACTTCCCACCATTCTGCACTGGCGAAGCCAAAGCACAGCGTAGCGTGGGACGCAGAGAGATTGGACACGGACACCTGGCATGGAGAGGTCTGAAAGGCCAGATTCCTGAGGACTTCCCTTACACCGTACGCCTGGTCAGCCAGATCCTTGAGTCAAACGGTTCCAGCTCGATGGCTACCGTCTGCGCTGGCACACTGGCCCTGATGGACGCTGGTGTCCCCATGAAGAAACCCGTCAGCGGCATCGCCATGGGACTGATCAAGAACCCTGGTGAAGACAAGTATGCTGTGCTCTCTGATATCCTTGGCGACGAGGATCATCTGGGCGATATGGACTTCAAGACCACTGGCACACGTGATGGCCTGACTGCTACACAGATGGATATCAAGTGCGACGGACTGAGCTTTGACATCCTTGAGAAAGCTCTGATGCAGGCAAAGGCAGGCCGTGAGCACATCCTGAACTGCATCACCGACACCATTGCCGAGCCACGTGCCGAACTGAAGCCTCACGTGCCACGCATCGAAGCCTTCGACATTCCCAAGGAGTTTATTGGAGCTGTCATTGGCCCGGGCGGAAAAATCATCCAGCAGATGCAGGAAGACACCAATACCGTTATTACCATCGACGAAGCCGATGGTGTGGGTCATGTACAGGTCAGTGGTCCCAACAAGGAAGCCATCGATAGCGCCATCCACAAGATACGTGCCATCGTTGCCGTTCCTGAGGTAGGCGAGATCTACGAGGGAACCGTGCGCAGCATCATGCCTTATGGATGCTTCGTAGAGATTATGCCTGGCAAGGATGGCCTGCTCCACATCAGCGAGATTGACTGGAAGCGCCTCGAGACCGTCGAGGAAGCAGGCATCAAGGAGGGTGACAAGCTCACCGTGAAACTGCTGGAAATCGATTCCAAGACTGGCAAGTATAAGCTGAGCCATCGTGTGCTCATCCCGAAGCCCGAGGGCTATGTAGAGCGTCCCGCACGTCGTGAGCGCGGCGACCGTCCAGAGCATGGAGATCGCAGACAGCCACGTCAGGACAGAGGCGATCGCGGCGACCGCAGACGTCCCCACCAGGATCGCGGAGACAGACCACGCGGAGAGCAGGGAGAGACAAGTAGACGTCACGACGATGACTATCACGACCCACAGCAGCACGAGCCTAAGGAGTTTAGTGATGCACTCGACCACATGGATTTCTAAGACATAATCCACTATGACTATCAGGCAGGCGACCCGCATTTTGCAGGTCGCCTGTCTCACGTAGACAGGAAGGCCTCAACAGCTGATAAAACCAGCAAAAAAAGCACAAATGCGGTAACAAACAGTACAACAACCCCTTTTCACGGGCAGATAACGTATTTTTTTGAGGATTTATTTGGTAAATCGGTAGAAAATTCGTACCTTTGCAGCCGTTCAGTGGAATGAGGGGCTTGCAAGAGCTCCTCATTCTTTTATAAACTAAGGTTCTGATGATAACAAAAGAAACAATCAAGACACAGGTGGAAGAGTGGCTCGCCAAGGGCGACTATTTCCTGGTAGACATTCAGATGGGCGACGACGATCGTATTGCCATCGAGATTGACTGCGCTGACGGAGTATGGATTGAAGACTGCGCAGAGCTGAGTCGCTTTCTGCAGGAACGCTTAGGCGACGAGCTAGGCGACTACGAACTGGAAGTGGGCAGCGCAGGACTAGGACAGCCTTTTAAGGTTGAACAGCAATACAACTGTCACCTGGGTGATGAAGTGGAAGTAATCACAGCCGACGGAAAGAAACTGACAGGTATCCTGAAAGCGGTAGAAGGCAGAACATTCACCATCACCACTCAGGAGAAACAGGTTCCCGAAGGCAAAAAGCGCCCTGTCAAGGTCGACGTAGACCGGCAGTTCTCGATGGACGAGGTGAAAAGCACCCGTTATCTGTTAGCATTCAAATAAAATTAGATATTGAAATGGCAACAAAGAAAAGTTCGAAAGGTTCCAGCATGTTTGAAACCTTCCAGGAGTTTAAGGAGACCAAGAACATCGATCGCACCACGCTGGTGAGTGTGCTCGAGGAGAGTTTCCGCAATGTGCTGGCCAAGATGTTTGGCAGCGACGAGAACTTCGACGTTATTGTGAACCCTGACAAGGGCGACTTTGAAATCCACCGCCACCGCATCGTGGTGGACGACAATGAGGTGCAGGACGAGAACAAAGAGATTGCACTGAGCGATGCCCTGAAGATTGAGCCCGACTATGAAGTAGGCGAAGAGGTGAGCGAAGAAGTGGACTTCACGAAATTCGGCCGTCGTGCCATTCTGAACCTGCGACAGACACTGGCCTCAAAGATCCTGGAGCTGGACCATGATGCCCTTTATCAGAAGTACAAGGATAAGGTGGGCACCATCGTCAGTGGCGAGGTTTACCAGATGTGGAAGCGCGAGGTACTGCTTATGGACGACGAAGGGAACGAACTGCACCTGATGAA
This sequence comes from Prevotella sp., assembly GCA_024684515.1. Taxonomy (GTDB): domain Bacteria; phylum Bacteroidota; class Bacteroidia; order Bacteroidales; family Bacteroidaceae; genus Prevotella. Next base: position 13,337 of record JAIKWS010000020.1, on the reverse strand, counting down.
GGGTGATCAGATTCCCAGTGACAACTATCACAAGGGTGAGACCGTACGCGCACTAGTAAAGGAGGTCAACAACGAGAACAACAACCCGCGTATCTTGCTGAGCCGTACCAGCCCCGATTTCCTGAAGCGTCTGCTCGAGGCAGAAGTGCCAGAGATTGCCGACGGACTGATTGCCATTCGCCGTGTGGCCCGCATGCCAGGCGAACGTGCCAAGGTGGCTGTAGAAAGCTTTGACGACCGGATAGACCCCGTAGGAGCCTGCGTAGGAGTAAAAGGCAGTCGCGTGCACGGCATCGTACGGGAACTTGGCAATGAAAATATCGACGTGATCAACTTCTCAAACAATATACAGCTGTTCATCCAGAGAGCACTCAGCCCTGCCAAGGTGAACAGTATCACACTGGATCAGGAGAACCACAAGGCCGAGGTATATCTGCAGCCTGAAGAGGTGAGCCTGGCCATCGGCAAAGGCGGCATGAACATCAAGCTGGCATCAATGCTGACCGAATACACTATCGACGTATTCCGTGTGGTCAATGAGGGCGAAAACGACGAGGATATCTATCTCGACGAATTCAGTGATGAGATAGACCAGTGGGTCATCGACGCCATCAAGGCGCTGGGCTACGACACTGCAAAAGAAGTGCTTAACGCACCACGAGAACTACTCATCGAGAAGGCTGACCTGGAAGAGGAAACCGTCGACCATCTGCTAGAAGTGCTGAAGGCAGAATTCGAATAACCACTAGGCACGTCTTAAGCTAAACATCAATCTCACATCTCAAACTTCAAATCAAATGGGAATAAGACTAAACAAAGTATTAACAGAACTGAACATAGGACTTCAAACGGCAGTTGATTTCCTAAAGAAAAAAAGTAGCCTTGGTGAAATTCGCGACGATGCTACTACGAATACCAAAATCAGCGACCGTCAGTATGAAGCGCTGATGCAGGAATTCAGCACCGATAAAGCAGTAAAGACCCAGGCTGACAAGCTCTTCTCTAAAAAAATAAAAGAGAAGAAGCCGGAGGTCACACCTGCCAAAACGAAAACAGAAGAAGAGATGCCGCAGCGCCAGCAGTTCAAACCGCTGGGCAAGATTGACCTTGACAGCTTAGGAAAAAGCAAAACAGCCAAGCAGACTTCTGCTGCAACAGAGAAAAAAGACGAGACAAAGGCTACTGCCGTTAGCCCTGCTCAGGAAACTGCCCCCACCGCTAAAATAGAAGAGACAAAGCCTGCCGCAGACATCAAGAAGGTTGAAGAGAAGGCACCAACAGTGGCGGAGGAGCCAAAAAATGTGGTTGAACAACCTAAGAAGGAAGAAGCCAAGCCTGCGGATAGCGTAACGAAGATTACACAGCAGGATACACCTGAGAAAAAGGAGGAGAAAACCGAAGAAGCAAAGGAACAAAAAAACGAGACTCCAAAGGAGGAACCCAAGAATACTGAAGGGGAAACTACAGAACAACCTGACAGTGAGGAGTCAAAGACTACCATCTTCACACTGAAAAGTGAGGAGGCTCTAGCACCGAAAGTCAATGTCCTTGGGAAAATCGACCTCTCTGCTATCAACCAGAGCACGCGTCCCAAAAAGAAGACAAAGGAGGAGAAACGCAAACAGCGTGAGGAAAAGGCCGTACACCAGCGTACTCCTGCCGCTCAGACTGGTGGTGAGAAGAAAAAGCGTGAGCGCATCCGCAGTGGCAAGGTTGACATTGAGGAGGCTGCCAAACAGCAACAGCAGCAACAGAACCAGCAGAACAACAAGAAAAAGAACAAGGGTGGAAACCAGAACTTCAACGACCAGCAGCAGAATGGCGGCAAGAACGGAAAGAGAAACAAGGGTCGCCTGGCTGTAAAGCCCATCGAGGTGAACGAGGAAGATGTGGCACGCCAGGTAAAAGAGACACTGGCTCGACTCACGTCGAAATCAAACCAGAACAAGAAGGGTGCTAAATATCGTAAGGAGAAGCGTGATGCCGTTGCCGAGCGCATGAACGAGGAGATGGCAGCCGAGGCAGCACAGAGCAAGACGCTGAAGCTGACAGAATTCGTGACGGTATCTGAGCTGGCCACCATGATGAACGTTCCTGTAGTAAAGGTCATCGGCACCTGTATGTCGATAGGCATCATGGTTAGTATCAACCAGCGTCTGGATGCTGAGACCATCAATATCGTAGCCGACGAGTTTGGCTTCAAGACCGAATATGTCAGTGCTGAGGTGCAGAACGCCATCCACGAGGATGAAGACGACGAGAACGATCTGCTGCCACGTGCTCCAATTGTCACCGTCATGGGACATGTTGATCATGGTAAGACTTCCTTGCTCGACTATATCCGCAAGACCAACGTCATTGCTGGCGAGGCTGGTGGTATCACACAGCATATCGGTGCCTACAATGTCACACTACCCGACGGTCGAAAGATCACCTTCCTAGATACACCTGGTCACGAGGCCTTCACAGCTATGCGTGCCCGTGGTGCACAAGTTACGGATATTGCCATTATCATCGTGGCTGCTGACGACTCGGTAATGCCTACCACCAGGGAAGCTATCGCACACGCTCAGGCAGCTAACGTACCCATGGTGTTCGCCATCAACAAGATTGACAAGCCTGGTGCCAACCCAGACAAGATTCGCGAGGATCTGGCCAACATGAACCTGCTCGTAGAGGAATGGGGCGGCAAATACCAGTGTCAGGAGATTTCTGCAAAGAAGGGCCTTGGCGTGGAAGAGCTACTGGAGAAGGTTCTCCTGGAGGCAGAGATGCTCGACCTGAAGGCCAACCCCAACCGCAAGGCTATGGGTTCGATTATCGAGAGCTCGCTCGACAAGGGACGTGGCTATGTGTCGACGGTACTCGTCAGCAACGGCACGTTGCATGTTGGCGACGTAGTTATCGCAGGTACCAGTCACGGACGTATCAAGGCTATGTTCAACGAGCGTAACGAGCGCATTGAGGAAGCACGGCCTGCCCAGCCGGCCATCATCCTGGGTCTAGATGGAGCACCTACCGCCGGTGATGCCTTCCATGTGATGGATTCAGAACAGGAAGCACGCGAAATTGCCAACAAGCGTGAGCAGCTGGCACGTGAACAAGGACTGCGCACACAGACACGACTGACGCTCTCAGATATCAGCCACCGCATCGCCTTGGGCGAATTCAAGGAACTAAACCTCATCGTCAAGGGCGATACCGACGGATCTATAGAGGCTCTTTCCGACTCGTTCATCAAACTCTCTACTGAGAAGATCAAGGTCAACGTCATCCATAAGGCCGTGGGACAGATCTCCGAGAACGATGTCACACTGGCTGGTGCTTCCGATGCCATCATCATTGGCTTCCAGGTACGTCCTTCGTCTGCTGCCCGCCGACTGGCAGAAACAGAAGGTGTGGAAATCAACACCTACAGTATTATCTACGATGCCATCGAGGATGTACGTTCCACTATGGAAGGTATGCTCGACAAGATTATTAAGGAAGAGGTTACAGCCCAGGTGGAGGTACGCGAGGTATACAAGATTTCCAAGGTGGGCACCGTGGCTGGCGCTATGGTCATCGAAGGAAAGGTACACCGTTCCGACAAGGCTCGTCTCGTGCGCGATGGTATTGTAGTCTTCACAGGCTCCATCAATGCGCTGAAGCGCTATAAGGACGATGTCAAGGAGGTAGCCACCAACTTTGAGTGCGGTATCTCACTGGTCAATTTCAACGACATCCAGCAGGGAGATATCATTGAGACCTTCCAGGAGATAGAAGTACAGCAGAAGCTATAGCAATCCACAGCAATCTACAAAATCTACCGACCTACTACGCAGACATTGGAAGTCCTGCATAGTAGGTCGGCTCGATTTACTAGGGGAAAAAGGTGCCGCTTACGACTTCTCAGCATATTCCGTTGGCGTCATGCCAAAGTGTCGCTTGAAGGTGGTCGAGAAGTGCGTCTGGTTGCTGAAGCCTACGCTGAAGGCAACCTGCGAGATATTGATTTTCTTTTCACGTATCAGCCGTGCTGCCTGTTCCATGCGCAGGTTACGCAAGAATTCCGTGACGCTGACACCCGTTATCTCCTTCATCTTCCTATGCAACTGTGCACGGCTGATGCCTATCTCTTCTGTGAGCACTTCTACCGTGAGATCAGGATCGGAAAGATGGGCATTGATGACCTTCATCACGCGATCCATCAGGATATCGTTATTGCCCTTCACCTCCACTTTCTCCACTCGCTCTTGCTGTTGCAGGGCACCGCTGAACTTACCACGCATGCGACGTACGTTATCCAGCAGATTATCTACAAGCACATGGAGCTCTTCCATTTGGAATGGCTTAGCCAGATAACCGTCAGCACCTTTTCGCAATCCTTCCAGTCGGTATTCCACCTCTGCCTTGGAGGTAAGCAGGATGACAGGAATATGACTGATCTGGGGATTCTGCTTGATACACTTCAGCAGGGTCAGACCATCCATCTCTGGCATGATGACATCTGAGATGACCAGGTCATAGTGCCCCTGGGCATGCGACTGCAGGCCATCATCCTGAGCATTGGTGAGCAAAAGCTTCAGAGCTTCACGGCCATTGGAGGCAGTATCAAAACGATACCACGACTGCAACTCATCAATGATATATCGCATGATTTCGGGGTCGTCATCCACCACTAGCACCCTACTGTTGGGCGACGTACTCTTCCGCTGTTGCTTCACAGGTTCCTCAACCACTAGCTGCTCTGGCTTCAGATGACTATGGCCGATAGGGATGATAACGCTGAGGATGGCACCGGTATGTCCGTCTTTGCGGTTACATGCCTCCACACGACCGCCATGCATCTCGGTGATGGCACGACTCAAATTCAGACCTATGCCCGTACCGTCTATATGCAGGTCACGGCTGTTCTTGCCCTGATAGAAGCGTTCGAAAAACTTGTCAGTATCATCATCGCTAAATCCAAGACCACTATCCTGGACCACAATACTCAGCGAGGATGGCTGTATCGCCGTCAGCATGACCTTTATCTCGCCACCGTCGGGGGTGTACTTCATGGCATTGGAGAGCAGGTTCGATACCACTTTGTCGAATTGCGTACGGTCGATCCATGCGTATTGCTTCTCCTCGGGTTGCAGGAAGCTGAGACTGATATTCCGTTGTGCTGCTCCAAACTCATACAGCTTGACAATGCTTCCCACAAAGGCGGTCATCTCCGTCTTGGCGCAATGCAGCTGCAGCTGTCCCTTGTCTATCTTTCGCTCATCCAGTATCTGATTCACAAGCAACAGCAATCGCTGGGCATTGCGGTCAATGGTGTCGATAGCCTCCTCACTCTTCGCTCCACTATTTGGTGACCGTAGCTTCTTCACCGCTCCCATGATCAGTGTCAGCGGAGAACGGATATCATGGGTGGCATTGATCAGGAAACGCATCTTCGTCTCCTCCAGATTACGACGCTGCTGTCGCAGGTAGGTGTAGAGCAGAAGGCCAATGATGGTGCCTATTATAAGAATGTATAGCAGATAGGCCCACATGGAGCGATACCAGGGCTGGGCAATATCGATGTCCAGCCTATACACATCGCTCGAAAAAACACCATTGTTCGAGGCACGTACTTCTATCTGATAGTGGCCTGCCTGCAACTCATTCAGCACCAGCTGATTGTCACCCTCTGGCAGCGAGTGCCAGTCACGACTGTCACTGGTACGCCACTGGAAACTGATATTCTCTGGATTATGATAATCCATCAGCGAGAACTCCATCTGCAGGCTATTCTCCTTATACGAGAAATGATAGGAGTTATTACCATCCAGGGCCACACTATGACCGTTCACCAACAGCCGCGTCAGATGCACTCTGCCAAGTGGTGACTTATCTGCCATCACATCAGCAGGACAGAAGGTCGTGATGCCATTGGCCGTGCCAAAGAAGATTCGCTCTCCTGCCTGACCGTCTGGGATATACAGACATGCTCCCAGCACATACTCCTTGCCATGTAGGCCATTGCCATTGATATGGGCAATTATACTCCGCTCCGGCTTCTCCGTCATCTGCCAGATGCCCATGTTGGTGCTCATCCAGATGGTGCCCTGACTATCACGAACCATGGCACATATCATCTTGTCGTGCAACTGTTCTGCCTGCGGCAGGAGGTTCACCTCGTTCTGCTGTCGATCGTAGCAGTAGAGCCCTGTCTCCGTACCTATCAGGATGTTACCGTCCGACATCTCACATGCTGAATAGCATTGCTTGCCCTGCAGCAGCTGGTTCCAGTGCTGACTGTTGAAGATGCGTCCCTCCGGCTTCAGCATCGACGTGCCGTCGGTGGTACATATCCACAACATTCCTTTACTATCCAGAAACAGCGACTTGATCCAGTTGTTGCAGAGATAGCCGCCAGGCCTGTCCATATCGCTCATCGACAGCAGTTCCGACTCCCCGGTCAGCGTATTGAGGATATACAATCCGGTGCCGAAGACACCTACATAGAGCATGCCCCTCCCATCGTCTGCCATACAGGTAAGGCCACGACCGCCTATGGTAGCCACGAAGGTGGCCTGGCCTGTCAGCGGGTCATAGCGGTATAGTGTGTTCTCCGTACCTAACCAGTATTTCCCCAGTCCGTCACGATGCATTGTACGTACTCCGTCAGGGGCCTTCAGCCTGCCTACAATCTGTCCGAGACTGTCGAAGCGACATATTCCCCCAGGATAGACCGAGCAGTAGATATTGCCATTGCCGTCCGTAACAATGGAGGATGGACTGCCTTTCAGCTCCTGATCATCGATGGTCCAGGCAGCAAAGGCATCACGATCCTTACCCAACAGCAGCAGACCTTTCTTATAGCAAGCCACCCAAAGGTTCTGGTTGCGGTCTTCCATCACACAGGAAACGTCAGCAGTCCCATAGTTCGACACCGTGAGGTGCTCCAGCCGCTGTTCACCACGACGTATCACCAACAGCCCATTCACCGTCGTCCCCACATAGATATTCCCTTCATGATCCATGATAGCACTCACGATATCCGGCTGGCCGTCTAGAACAGAGAAATCATAGCCTGTATCCGTCAGCTGACGTGAACGATAGCTATAGCGCATCATGCCTTTCTGGAAGACTACCAGCATAGCATCGTCAGAATAGTCAAGATAAGCCATCGGCTGACCATAGGGCGAGACAAAATCCTGGAACGACAGCGACGAGGGATAGCCAGTGATACGAGTCAGCGTATCGATATGACTGCTACGCCAAAGGGCTCCCTCTCTGTCGAACGACATGCGGCTATAGAACCGGTCAATGCTGCGTCTGTTCATATCCCCCTCATAGTGGATGTCGGTCGAGCCATGCGCCAGCGTGTAGATGCCATAGCCAGCCGTACCGATGAACAGACGCTGGTCGTCAGAGAGAAGCGAGTTCACACGCGGATGACGATCATCCGGAAAACGATAATTATGGAAACAATCGGCATTGGCGTCATAGCGAGAAAGCCCCCTCGAACAGCCCACCCACAGCGTACCGTCATTATCTACATGCAGCGAGGCTATCTCGTTGTTGGCTATCGACGTGGAGTCACCGGGGCGATGCAGATAGTGAGTGAAATGATAGCCATCGAACTTGTTCAGACCATAGTCCGTGCCTATCCAGATATAGCCATTGCTATCCTGACAGAGGCATGTCATCAATCCACTCGACAGGCGTTCTGATGGATATAGCTGCCCGGCCAGCAGCTGTGAGGTGATTGTCATCAAGAGGCCGGCAATAGTTATGGTAAAACGTTTGAGCATCATCTATTGTCTTTAAAGATACAAAATCTACTGCAAAGTTAAGATAAAACAAGCGAATTTCCAAACAATTGGTCCTAAAAAAATGACAATCGTCCTACATCTTATATAAAAAGATGATATCATCATGTGTTCGCAACACAGAAAAACCTATAAGTGAAACGGCTCGCTTCAAGTGGGATTACGGCTCACTCCAAGTGAGATTACGGCTCGCTCCAAGTGAGATTACGGCTCACTCCAAGCGAGATTACGGCTCGCTCCACGTGGGATTACGGCTCACTCCAAGTGAGATTACGGCTCACTCCAAGTGAGATTACGGCTCACTCCAAGTGAGATTACGGCTCGCTTCCAAGTGAGATTACGGCTCGCTCTCATTAGGCTTATCGAAAAGAAAGGCAAATTTCTCAGAAAGGTGCTTCCGAATGAAACTCCTTCCGTTCGCCCGTGACAGGATGAGCGAATGTCAGCATAGTGGCATGCAAGCAAAGGCGCGGATGGTCAGGACCTTCCTTCTGCTGCTTCAGTCCATAAAGATTGTCGCCCACTATCGGTGCTGCCAGCCCCTCGTGGTGAGCACAGTGCATACGCAATTGGTGGGTACGTCCGGTATGTGGCGTCAGTACTATGCGCGTGAGACCATGATGGCAATCGATCACCTCATAATGGGTGACAGCCTCCTTCCCGTGTTGCCTATCCACCACTTGCCGGGGACGATCCAGCAAGTCTGGTCGTAACGGAAGGCTGACGATTCCTCTACCATGCACCTCGCCATGGAGCAGGGCCACATATTGCTTTGACACCTTACGGTGGAGGAACTGCTGCTGCAGGTGATGATAAGCGGCCATAGTGCGAGCCACTACCATCAGTCCTGATGTGTCCTGATCGAGACGGTGAACCATGTGTATCTCCCCATACTGCTCTTGAAGCAGACTCTCTACCGACCGCCCACTGCTCTTACCCGGCACGGAGAGCAAGCCTGAGGGTTTGTCAACCACAACGATATCCTGGTCATCGTACAAGACCTCTGGCAGAAGCGTAGTGGATTTGTCATCCTGAAAATTCTCCTGTAACATCCATTCGAGTATAGGCTTGCACTTTCCACGGCAGGCAGGATAGTACTGACCATGATGGCGGATCTCCATGCGTGGTGAGCGTCCTTGCCAGAACTCGGCCATGCACAACGGCTTCAGCCCATGCTGGAAGGCATATTGCAGCAGCTTGGGGGCACAGCACTCGCCAGCTCCCGATGGAGGGATGCCCTGAGGCGTATGGCTAAAAATAGTGGTTAGCGTGCTCTGTTCACCATGTATATTGACCATCGTGAAGTGGTCGAAGAGCCACTGCTGGAGCAGGTCGGAGCGTTGATGTCTAGTGGCTTTCTGCGTCGCTATTGCCTGTTGTAGTGGTTGTAGCTGTTGTCCTGCCTGTACTAGCGACTCATGCCATCGCTGTTTCAGTCTACGCAGTTCCGCCTTCTGAAACTGGCTCTGACGAGTCAAGTCCTCGCTGTTGCCCGATTCCTGACGCAAGGCATCACGCTGTTGTTTTGACATAGCCATCATCTGCTTGTAGGCCGCAATCTCTGCCTCTGCCTGCGTGCTGAGCTGTTGATAGTTCTGACGTAATGATACCAACGCTGGCGACTGCTCCATGGTGGCAATCTGCTCATTCATAGCCGAGATGGTTGCCTCCTCCTGCTTGAAATATCCATCGGGCTGCAGATAGTCGAATACTGCCGGCACGAACCAAGGCCAGTCCATACGTCCTCCCAGCTGTCCGCTATAGGCAGCCAGGAATCCTAGCCGTCCCTCTGCTGACAGACATACCAGTACCCCTAGCATCTTCCCCTGCTCTATTTCTGCCTGCAGAGAGGTGTGCGCCAGGTAGTTGCATACCTGACGGGCAGCCTCCTGGCAAAGGGGGTGTGGGTCATAGCAAAACGGGTTGTTGAGCCGGCTGGGCAACTCCTGCGTAGTGCTCAAAGGATGGAAAGTTGATTGCATCATGCAAAAATACAAAAAAACTTCCAACTCCTCGTCATTATTCGGAAAAATATCGGTAAATTTGCAAATTCTATCATAAAGCGCTTCTTCATGGATACAATAAGACTTAGCGATGTATGTCTCGGCTACCGAAGCCGACAGTCACACCGGATTGTGGCAAACCATATCTCCGCCAGCATCTGCAGCGGACAGCTGACCTGTCTGATCGGACGTAATGGCATTGGCAAGTCCACCCTGTTGCGTACCTTGTCAGGCTTCCTGCCCAGGCTAGGCGGAAAGATAGAGATTGAGGGGAAAGACCTGGATGATTATACCGCCCGCCAGCTGGCCCAGAAGCTAGGGGTTGTACTCACTGAGCGTCCTGATGTTCAGCAGATGACGGTCTGGGAACTCGTATCCATGGGACGCTCGCCCTATACTGGTTTCTGGGGGAAACTTGATGCCGGCGATGAGCAGATTGTGGACGAGGCCATTGCGCAGGTAGGCATTCAAAAACTGTCAGATAGGCTTGTGACCACACTAAGCGATGGTGAGCGACAGAAGGTGATGATTGCCAAGGCGCTGGCACAGCAGACCAGCATCATCTTCCTTGACGAGCCCACGGCCTTTCTCGACTATCCCTCTAAGGTGGAGACGCTGTTGCTGCTGCGACGCATCTGTCATGAGTCGCAGAAGACCATTTTCCTTTCCACCCACGACCTGGAGCTAGCCTTGCAGGTTGCCGACTGCCTCTGGCTCATGGATGCCACACTGAGCATCGGCACACCACGGCAACTGGCGGACAGAGGTGTGCTGAGCCAATTCCTGGAAACCGAGGGGGTTACCTTCGATGCTGCCACGCTCACCATACAAGTCAGGAAAGGCATCGTCTAAACTGTTTCTACTTTCCTACTGCTAGCAAGAAAGTAGGCACCATATCTGCTGATGTGGTGCCTACTTCTGCTTTTATCCTCAAGACCTATCTGGCAACGAGGGGAGCCGGTCCGTCGAGCGTTGGCACGACAGGAACGATGTGTCCCTTCTTATCGAATGTCAGCCGGTCGATACACACCTCGCGATGGGTGCCTGGCACACCACCACCCAGTTTCTTGTCTACATAGTTCTTGTTGATGCGATGATAGACGATATACCACTCGTCTTTCCCTGGCAGCTGCAGGATGCTGTTGTGGGCGGTGCCGTATATCTTGTCCTCTGGCTTCTGCTGGATGACACGGTAGTTCTGCTCGTCGATAGCGATGGGACCAAGTGGTGACTTCGCCGTACCATAGCAAACATGATAGTTGGGAGAGCCTGTATCGTCGACCGACCAGAGGAAATAGTACTTGCCCTTGCGATAGAAGACGTAGGCCCCCTCACGGAAAGCCCATGTGTCGAGGGTTCCTCCATCGGGGGTGAGCAACGTGATAGTCTCTGGCTTTACAGAGAGCATATCATCGTTGAGTTCTGCACCCGCCATGAAGCCATTGCCCCAGTAGAGATAATGCTTGCCTGAGCGGGGATCACGGAACACGTCTACATCGATGGCCTGACCGCCACGGGCACCACTAGGACGATCAGCATCGGTGATGATGGGAGCGCCACTGTCTACAAACGGTCCTGTAGGATTATCGCTCACTGCCACGCCAATCTCCTTGCGATTGGTCTTGGGATTATGGGCTGAGAAATAGAAGTAGTACTTGTACGAGCCGTCTCTCTGACGCACCTCCTCAATGGCTGGTGCCCAGGCGTTGCCTGTGGCCCATTTCACCTGGTCGCCCTTCACGTCGAGCATCTTGCCCTCGTCAGTCCAGTCAACAAGGTTTGTAGATGAGAACACGCTGAAGTCATGACCGCCCCAGCCTGGTGTACCGTCGGTAGTACTATAGACATAATATTTCTTGGTCTTGTTGGAATAGAGCACCTCTGGGTCAGCATGGAAACCAGGCAGGATGGGCTGATGGAAATTGCCATATTCCTTCAGCAGACGGTCACGCTCGGCACGGGTGATAGGCAGGATGGTACCATGACGGGGAGTGAATTTCCCCTTCGTCTCGGTGTTCTGCACAAATTCGAAGGTTTTAAGGTCCTTTGACCGACAGAACTGATAGTGGCCACTGCCATAGCAGTCGTACATGATAATCCACGACTGTCCGTCGATGGCCTTGCAAACGCCAACACCCTCCACGGCTTCTTTTGTCTGCTCTACATTGCCTGGCAGCATTTGCCACTTGTCTGTAAGGTTCTTGGCCACTGCCTGATAGATGCCCCTACCCGACTCCTGTTTATAGAAGAGGTGATAGAGCTGGTCAGCCTCATTATAGACAATGTCACCATCGATGGTGGCATTGCCGGCATCGAAGAGCCAACGTGGCTCGCCCTCCAGATCGGTGAAATCAGCATTAGCATACTGGTAGTAGATCTTGTCGAACGACCCAGGGTCGCTGGTACGCAAGGAATAGAAGACCATATACTTGCCTGTCTTATGGTCGTAGATGGTCTCTGGTGCCCATACGCGGATGACATTCTTCCACGCCTTGGTATAGCGTGTCGGGAAGTTCACCGTGGAGTGCTGCCAGTTGATCAGGTCGGTGGACTTGAGTAGCACCATACCTCTGTTGCTCGACCATCCTAGCTGTGAACGCATGTCCGTGCACACCATGTAGAAAGTCTTACCATCCTCACAACGAAGGATATGTGGGTCGCGCACACACTGAGTCAGCGCTATGGTATCACTCGAGATGACGGGTGCACCATGATTCAGCGGAGTGAAATTATAGCCATCGTCACTCAGGGCATAGCAGATCTGCTCATCCTGAGGAGCATTACTATTAAAATATGTGAAGAGATAAGCCACCAGCTCGTTAGGATCGTCATTACCAGCAGCCTTGACGGTGTGGACGGTTGCAGTTAGCAGCAACATCGTCAGTAGAATCTTTGTCTTGTACATAATGTTTTTATTTCGTTATAGGTTTCATTGTGCAAAGATACGAAAAGTCGAGGGAAATGCAAAAGGAAAACAAGTTTTTCTTTTCATTTCCGAGACGGAGCATCTTCGGTGCCAGCCAAAGATACGAAAAGTCGAGGGAAATGCAAAAGGAAAACAAGTTTTTCTTTTCATTTCCGAGACGGAGTATCTTCGGTGCCAGCCAAAGATAATAAAAAAGCTTCTATAGAGATAGAGCAACGGATTTTGGAAGATTAACGCAATTCGCTCTGAAATAAAGGCAAAACGGGGAAGAACGAGGAAGTTCAAAAATGGGCGTAACGCAAAATTGGGAGGATTGGTGGAGGAGTTAGGTTTCTAAATCGTAACCCGTATTGATCTCTATAGGGTGGCTAGATTACCAAGCAAAACAGGGCAAAACACAGCACCTGTCACCGCCCGTGTCATTATGAGAAACGATGGTAATTCTCTATAGGTCGTTTGTGTGTTGCTGCAAAAAAAGTCTCAAGTTTTGTTTCTTTGCAAATAATTGATTAATTTTGCAATCAAAACGAGATATGGCAAATGAAATAGAAAAACGGAATGAGGCATTCCTGATTTATCAGGACGAGAATGGAATAGCACGGGTCAATGTCCGATTCGAAG
>JAIKWS010000116.1 GCA_024684515.1 Prevotella sp. | reverse complement strand
GAAGTCCCCTGCTACTCCCTCACCAAAACCGAGTGTCAGTACGTTGCCACAAAGTTCAATGATGAAGCTCGACATAGGCGTTTCCAGGGAAGGACATAAACCACTGTCCCATTTTGGGACGGTGGTTCTGACCGCATAAAGAGCCTGGATTTGCTGGCTGATGGTAGGAAATAAGAAGCATGCAGATGTGATGAAAGACATCAGAAAGATGGAGGCTGCATGGGACTCAGTACAAGGGCTGAAATTTCAGCTCTTGTAAAGAGTCTACAAGTTGCAGGATGGTGGTAGGCATCGATCATGCTTGCGGATGAGGATAAAGCCAACGGAGGGCTGACGGGACGCTAACGGGGAGGGCTGCACAGCAGCGACAAACAGAACCAGTGCCCTGAATCAGGGCGGTGGTTTTAACCACAAGTCAAATGCCCGCCATTATCAACGAGTTGGGCCACTATTCCTCCCAAGCTAACAGTAGGCAAAGCGGGACAAAGTTGTGATGCATCACTCTCGACGACAGCAGTCATCTGGGACATTCTTCATTTTCATCTGTGTTATTGCCAGAACAATGGTGACCCAGAACACGTGAAAGGATAGGAATAGCGCATGTGAGGCCCTGATTTTTGACCTTTTCGGAACAATTTGTTCATATTTTCACCATGACTATTGTATAATCCAAAAATTTTTTGTAAGTTTGCACATGAATAGAACCATAGACGATGAGAAAGACATTGATGACAATGATTCTGCTACTGACGGCAGGACTCATGATATATGCTGCTGGCTTCGGAAAGGAGGTTGGATGGGATAGCTATGGTCTGACTATAGACGGAAGGAGAGTGTGCCCCGTAATGGGCGAGATACACTACTCTCGCATCCCAGCCAACGAATGGGCCTATGCAATCAGGAAGATGAAGGAGGGCGGTGTGAACATCGCCGCAACCTACGTGTTCTGGAACCATATCGAAGAACAAGAAGGTATATACCGCTGGGACGGGCAACGTGACCTCCGCAGTTTCCTGGAGACATGCCGTGAGGAGGACATGCCCGTCGTGCTACGAATAGGTCCCTTCTGTCACGGTGAGGTACGCAACGGTGGCATCCCCGACTGGGTTTTCAGCAAAGGATGCAAGATAAGAAGCACACAGCCGGCATTTCTGAAACTGGTAGACAGACTCTACCGGCAGATCTTCACACAGGTGAGCGGCCTGCAATGGAAAGACCATGGCCCCGTCATAGCTTGCCAGTTTGACAACGAATATCGTGGCTCTGGCGACTACCTGATGGCCCTGAAGGAAATGGCTCGTAAAGCGGGCTTCGACCTGCCCTTCTACACCCGCACGGGATGGCCAGAGCTAAGCAAGCCCGTAGCATTCGGAGAGATGATACCACTCTACGGCGACTATGCCGACGGCTTCTGGGATAAAGAGACGAAAGAGTGCACGGGCAACTACTATAAGGCATTCAATTTCAAGGCGTTCCGCTCGTCGACAGCCATCGGTACAGACTTGCTAGGACAGCAGAAAGAGGAACGTAGCGAGGCAGACAGACAATATCCCTATTTCACATGCGAGCTAGGAGGCGGCATGGCCACTGCCTATCACAGGCGTCCATATATATATGCCGACGACTGCTATTCACTGGCAATCGTAAAGCTAGGGTCGGGATCGAATCTGCTAGGCTATTACATGTATCATGGCGGCTCCAACCCAGAAAGCACGACAGGCATCACGCTGAACGAGACACAGCGTACGCCAGGCACGGCCAACAACGACTTGCCACAGGTGACCTACGACTTCCAGGCACCACTAGGGGAGTTCGGACAAACCTACCCGCAATACTTCCGGCTGAGGCCCATACACCTGTTCATGCACGACTATGGCGATCGCCTGGCCACGATGGAAGCACACTTTCCCGCTCCACAGGACATCAGAAAAGGAGAGGACGGCCAACTGCGCTGGGCATATAGAACAGCAGACGACAGCGGTTTTATCTTCTTCAACAACTACGAACGGCTGCAGCCACTCGCTGCGAAGAAAGACATTCAACTGGCAGCATGCGACGTAGAATTGCCAAAGATCACCATCCCCGTAGGCAGCATGGGCATCTTTCCTGTCAATATCGACGGCATACGCTTCGCAACAGCACAGCTAGTAGCACATCGCGACAACAAGATCTATCTGATGCAGATAGAAGGAATACCCACTATCATCTACACGAAAGACGGCAAAAAGCTACGCAATGTCAAGCCAAAAGGTATCGCAAAACCCATATACGAGAACCTCTATCTGCTTACACAAGAAGAGGCAGAACACCTTTTCCTGCCGATAAGACAAGAGGAAAAAGGCCAATGGACTGCCGAATATGTGAAGCTAAAAGAAGCGGGGAGGCTGCGCAATATCACCAAAGGGCCGGCCAGAGTGGCAGAAGCCCCCTCAGAAGAAGACTGGAGAGAAGCGGCCAGCTATCAGATTTCCCTGCCTGCCGATTCCTCAGCCTACGAACAATCGCGGCTATTGCTTAGCATCGACTATCAGGGAGACTGTGCCCGCCTGTATGCGCAAGGACGACTGGTGGCAGACAATTTCCAATACGGACGTCCCTTCCTGTACGGATTATGGCGACTGCCAGAGGCCTGCAAGGAACTAGAACTACGCATTCTACCACTACAACCAGAAGCTCCTATCTACCTGCCCAGAGAAGCTGATAAGACGCCTGGAGAAAGGGTAAAAGGCATCAGCATTATACCGAATCAGTAAGGGGCGATGGAGCTAACGTTGAGCTCGGAAATATGTTTACAGAGCAGGAGATAATAAGACTCACAGCCCCATCAGAAGTTCGATTCTAGGCCGTAAACAGCCTATGTCAACATCCCACACAAAACACACTGCAGGACTATCGTTAGATAAGATCTTAGGCGGTAAGCGGGATTGTTTTAGGCATCCAGAAAAGGGAGCCTAGGAGTCTTGGTAAATTCGATTTCAAGTAGGATATGGCCTGTTTCGGCATCCAGAAATAGTCTGTCGGACGCTATTTTGAGTAGATTTCAGGCTGAAAAGAGCTAGGGGTCCTGCTGGAGTTCGATTTTAGGCAATAAATAGGCTGTTCCAGCTTCCAAAAAACAGCTAGGAGTCTTGCTGGAGTTCGATTTTTAGGCTATAAATAGGCTGTTCAGGCTTCCAAAATTCGCTAGGAGTCCTGCTGGAGTTCGATTTTAGGCAATAAATAGGCTGTTCTGGCTTCCAAAAAAGCGCTAGGAGTCTTGCTGGAGTTCGATTTTAAGCTATAAATAGGCTGTTTAGGCATCCAAAATTCGCTAGGAGTATTGCTGGAGTTCGATTTTAGGCAATAAATAGGCTGTTTAGGCTTCCAAATAGAGACGACGGACACATATTATATAAATGACAGACAGAAAAAAGAAGGAATCATCAAGTTCCCGAAAATGAAAATCTACTGGAAATACTCCATCTAGATGTTTCATCATCAAAGCCAACTAAATGAAGGAACGTCCCCAGCTGTTGAACAGCTTTTACTATCCAACTAGCACAATTCAGGAGGAATCATCATAGACTAATTGCTATTTTTTTGATGGTACAAAGCTTTCCCAAGTCTGATCGTCATAGTAAACTCTTATTTCAGTGACATGACGCTTAGGTTTGTCAAATATTTTGATTTCTTCGCGAACAAAATTGGACGGTGTATTACGTACACTATTATAATTTTGTGATGACGAAGGGCTCATTCGTGCGCTATTGGATGCTGCATTTTCAAAATCGATCATCGGTTCATTAGACAATCCATTCGTAGGAAGCGAACCATCGCTCTGCCTGACATCACCATTTTGGCTCTGTGGCTGCTGAAACATAGTACCCTGGCCAAACATAAGCCAATCTGTACTGATGTCAGGAATTTTCTTTTTGATAGATTCCACAATGTTAATAGTGGGTCGAGTGCGGTCATTGAAGATACCGCTCAGGGTTGCTGGGGTAGTGCCAATAAAGTCAGCGAAGACTTGTTGGGTCATATGCTGAGACTCCATGATCTGTCTGATTCTATCCTTCATATTAGCGTTTAATCATTAAATGGCCATTTCTGGGCAAATTTCTTTGATTTTACAAAGGTAAAACAAAAAAATGACATGCACAACAATTTCAAAGAAAAATTTAAGGTAACAAAGTTTAAATTTATAATTTTATATTTGTAAATTAGAAGTGAGCTCATACAGGAATTTGACTATTAATTTGTAGAGTTTAATTTTATGTATGTAAACAACTCTAACAATAAATTCAATAAAATCACTATAATACGTTGGTTTTTAACAAGGTATGAAGATTTAAATATGTAAATTTGGCAAAATATGCAGTATTTCCCCCGATTCCCCCGGTGTCACCCCGCAATTTTCTTTAGTGTTTGAATATAATTAACTCATTAACAACAAATTATAACCACATCAAATCGTCTGTATATTTAAGAGTTTGAATTTTTAAATCCCGAATTAAGAACTTAAAATGTGAATATTTAAAATCTAGAATCTCCCTACAATTTTAAATTTTAAAACTTAACAATTATACTTTTGTGAACACATAACAACGATTTGGATTTTCAAACTTAACAATTAGAAATGTCAACGAATGCTAAATCTGAATTTGGGGCTGACAAAAACCAGCAAAAAAATCATTTTTAAAAAATTCCCGGCGACCTGTCCTGAGGGCTGAAAATATCGAAGTTTTGAAGGAGTAAAATCATCCGAAAGGCTAGTGTTAATAGGCGTTTGAGGCTAAAAAAAGCACTCCAGGCGAGTGCTCATTCTAGCTGAAAAACGGATAGAAAAACGGATTTTTTAGTGCAGAATGTAAAAAATCAGTTCCCTCATCAGCTCTCCAGGAGAGGTGTTTGGATTGTCTAATCCCTTACTTTTTGCATCTATCTCGCGTAACTTGCTCAGAATGCCCATCACTTTCTTTCCTGTATAGTTTCTCATACCTATCATATACTCTTTGGCAGCCCAGGGAGATTTCAGTTCCAGCCATGCTGCTACCCCCTCCTGGCTTTGTCTCTGAGGCGCATAATAGGCAATCAGCAGATTCTGGAAATAATTATAGAGCAACGGGAGAATTTTGTATAGTCCGCCAGACTTCGGATTTTTGTCAAGATAATTGATAATCTGGTTTGCCTTGTAAATGTTGCGATTTACGATAGCATCTCGCAGTTCAAAAGAATTATAGTCCTTGCTTACACCAATCTGGTCCTCCACTACCTGGGGTGTCACTCTCCTATCGTTTTGCGGCAAAGAAATAAGCACCTTGTCCAGCTCACTGGTCAACCTGCTCAAGTCTGCCCCAATGGCATCGGCAATGACCTGTGCCGTTCTGGGGTCGATACTTGCCTGCCTCTCCGCGAGATAGCTTTCTATGAAGGGTGGCAGGTCTCGTTCCTTCATCTTCTGGCTCTCGAACAAGATGCCAGCCTTCTGTATAGCCTTCACGTACTCTCGTTTTCGGCCATCAATCTTTCCGTTCTTGTGGCAAATCACGAGCACGGTGCTAGTCAGAGGCTGCTTGAAGTACTTCTCCAGGGCCTCCGTGTCCTTGATATTCTGCGCTTCCTTCACGATGACCACCTGTCGGGCTGCCATCATGGGATAGCGCCGGGCAATATCAGCTATTTGCGATGCTGTGACATCCGACCCAAAGAGAATAGTCTGGTTAAAATCCCGCTCCTCAGGTGCCAACGCATGCTCCGCAATATAGTCACTGATCAGGTCGATATAGTACGCTTCTTCGCCATGCAGGTAGTAAACGGGCTGATATTTGCCCGCCTGCAAATCGCGCATGATACTGTTGAAGGTCACATTTTTGGTTTCTGGCATGGTGTTTTTGAAAGATATTTTGTACCTTTGCGGGCACAAAGGTACAAATAAAATGGAAATAAACCTACCATCTTACGAAATAAAATTGCGGGAGCGTTCAGGAAAGCGTGAGATTTTCGATTTCCTGCGTCGTCGCTATGTGGCACTAACACCCGAAGAGTGGGTGCGCCAGCACTTCGTACATTTTCTTATAGAGCACAAGGGATATCCAAAAGGACTTCTCGCCAACGAGCTCGAACTGCGTGTTGGCGAGAAGCGTATGCGTTGTGACACGGTGGTTTATGATTCATCGCTACATCCTAAGATGATTGTCGAGTACAAGGCTCCCGACGTGGTCATCACCCAGCGTGTCTTCAACCAGATCACAGTCTACAACATGCAGTTGCATGTGGACTATCTGATTGTGAGCAATGGTCTTCAGCATTTCTGCTGCCGCATGGACTATGCTCAGGGTCGCTATGATTTCCTTGAAGACATCCCAGCGTATGCGATGCTCTGACTCCGTCTTACGGTCTATGCCATATCGTTGGCATCGGTAGTCTTTTTCGACGAGGAGCTCTTACGTATCCCCGTGCCAGTCGAACGGCGGCGTGTGGTTTTCTTCTCCTCTGGAGCAGCAGCCCTTTCCGTCTTCACGCCTGCCAGTTCTGGGTCGATGAGTATTCGTCCGCAATACTCGCAGACGATGATTTTCTTGTGCATCTTGATGTCGAGCTGTCGCTGTGGTGGTATCTTATTAAAGCAACCGCCACAGGCGTCACGCTGCACGTAGACAATGCCAAGCCCGTTGCGTGCATTCTTGCGTATGCGCTTGAACGATGTCAGCAGTCGTGGCTCTATCTTTGCTTCCAGTTCGTGAGCCTTGTCCTTCAGTTTCTCCTCTTCTGTGCGTGTCTCGTCCATGATCTCGTCGAGTTCGCTCTTCTTCACATCCAGATCGCCCTGTTTCTCCTCGAGAATGGCAGCAGCGCCATCCAGTTCCACGTTTTTCTCTTCGATACGCCGTCTGGCCTCATTGATTTTCTTGTTGCACAGCTCTATTTCCAGTGACTGATACTCTATTTCCTTCGACAGGGTATCAAACTCACGATTGTTACGCACATCGTTCAGCTGCTGCTTGTAACGCTCCACGCTGGTGTTGGCCTCGACGATCTCGCCTTTTTTCTGAGATATTGCCCGCTCGAACTCGTCAATTTCTGCCTTGATGCGATCGATACGCGTGCTCAGTCCTTCAATCTCAGCCTCCAGGTCTTCCACCTCGAGCGGCAGTTCTCCACGCAAAGCTTTTTTCTCGTCAATAGCCGACAGGGCTGTCTGCAACTGGAAGAGGGTTTTCAGTTTCTCCTCTACCGTCAAGTCTGTAGGGTCTTTCTTCGCCATAATATATACCCCTCTCTTATCCCCCAAGGGGGAGGCCGCAACAGGGGTTAGGGCCTAAATATAAATGATTGGATTCGTTGTTGTCTCAGCCAGCACAGTCCTTACTTCTGGACATGCTTCTGCAATGATATCACGTAGCAGTTGCTTCGTGAAGTGCTCACTCTCGTAGTGTCCGACCACACAGATCTGTATTTGCTGTTCATAGCCGAAATACTGGTGATAGTGCATCTCGCCAGTCAGGAAAGCGTCAGCGCCCTTAGCCACGGCACTATCGAGCAGGAAGTCGCCAGCTCCGCCACAGATAGCCACACGCCTGATGGGGCGTAGGAGCAACTCGTTGCACATGGCGGTATGTGCTTCCAGCCGTTTCTTCACATAGTGGATGAAATCACAGGCCATCATAGGCTCTTGCAGCTGTGCGATGACCCACTGGCCTGGATGTTGCTCGTCACCCATTGGCACAACAGACGCAGCTTGCAGGCGTTCGGCAATCTTGAAGTTGACGCCTCCTCGTGCATTGTCCAGGTTGGTATGCATCGACACCACGCTGATATCAGCTTTGATAGCCTTTCTCAGAGTCCGCTGCACATCGTTCATATCGGCCACCTGTTTCAGCCCGCGGAACAACAGAGGATGATGACTGACGACGAGATTACAGCCTTTCTGCTGCGCCTCGTCAATAACCCGTTCAGTAACGTCTAGACACAATAATGCCCCTGAAACCTCCGCCTCTGTCAATCCTGTCTGCAAGCCAGCATTATCCCAGCTTTCCTGCAGCGGCAGGGGCGCGAATCTCTCAAGGGCTTCCAGCACTTGCTTTATCTTCACGCTTTCAAAATTTACACGTTCGCCTGCAAAATTACTACTTTTTCCTGAAACAGAGCATATTACCCCATGATTTTAAACATCATTTAACGAAAACAGCACTCCTAATCATGCCTAAACGATACAAAATGGCTTTCTTCGGAAGGATTGACGTCCTGGGGATGGATTGGCTTCCTTTTGGAAAGATTGGCTTCCTCGAACAGATTGGCTTCCTCGAAAGAGATTGCCTTCCTCGAACAGATTGGCTTCCTCGAACAGGGATTGCTTTCCTCGAAAGAGATTGGCTTCCTCGAAAGAGATTGCCGTTCCTCGAAAGAGATTGCCGTTCCTCGAAAGAGATTGGCTTCCTCGAAAGAGATTGCCGTTCCTCGAAAGAGACTGCCTTTCTCAAAAAAGGGAATAGTCTGTACCCCCTTCCATTACCACTCCCTGAGGCTTTCCTCAGCCTCAACGGTGTCTTCTATGTTGTCTGGCAGCATATGGAAGAAATTGAAGCCTGTACGCTTTTCCACTTCATCCACGCTCACCATCTGCTCTTTCCAAGGCTGTGGGCTTCCATTGTTCTTGAAGATGAATCCCACGGCATGCGGTTCTGGTGATGAGCGATAAACGACTTTAAAGAATCCCGTTGGCACACGCACCTTGTTTCGTCCTATCAGCCGAGCATTCTCGCCATCCTCAAACAGCGGTCCACACACGATGGTGACCTCGCCAAAACGTCGTGCCCATGTACGGCACTGTATCTCCAGATTGTTCCAGTCTTCTTTGTTCAGTCCGTGATTCTGCGGACAAATATTCGTCATCAGGAACGACTCCGTCATCGCATCCTGATTCCACTTGTTGTCGCCTGCCGGACACATGTGTCCACGATCGTAACGCGAATTATAGAAGTCCTGGAAGGTAGCACGTGGCTCTGGCACGCTGGTATCTTCCTCAAATCGCTCGTTGGCTCGCTGATTGCCACCATAGGTATGCTCTTTGGTCAGGTTCCATGCCACCCAGTTGGGAGTGCGTGTCTGTTTGTTGTACGAGGTCACATAGCCCGTCCTAGCCAGCATGATCTCGCTTACGCCACGTCCCACCCGCTGTTTCAGCAAGTCGAGCGAAGTGACATTCACAGAGCCCGCTGTGGTTGTAGCACGCTCTTTGACATTCTGTCCCACAAACGTCGTCATCTGACTTTCTGTCTGACGATTCTGTCCACAACCTGCCAGCAACAGCGTCATTGCCAGCGTCAATAGCCATATTTTCTTCATTTTCTGTCTTCCTGCTTTTGTTTAACTGCTGCAAAGGTAAGAAAAAATATCAACTCCTCCAACGATTACCTCAGTTTTGTTTCCAAGCCAGCACCAAAAGCCTCTTCCTTGACGTTTGCCAAACGTCCTGTAGCGCCACTTTTTCCAGCAATTGTTTGGCTGTTTCGGATATTTGCGCTATCTTTGCAGCAGGAAGGTATTTCCCAGATACGGCTATGCGAAAGATTATCATGATTACTGGCGGACAGCGTTCGGGCAAGAGCGAGGAGGCCGAGCGTCTGGCACTATGCCTAAGCGCCCATCCCGTCTATATGGCTACAGCACAGGTCCTCGACGACGACTTTGCCCATCGCGTTGCCCTACACCAGCAGCGGCGAGGACCTCAGTGGACAAGCATCGAGGAGCCACTATGTCCCAGTCAGCATGATCTGACAGGGCGAGTCGTACTCTTCGACTGTCTGACACTGTGGCTGACAAACCTCCTTTTCAAAAACGACGAGGAGGTAGACAACAAACGTATCGAACAAGTCCTGTCTGAGGCCAAGACTGAGTTTGAACGCATGGTAAGCCAGGATGCCACCTTTATCATTGTCACCAATGAGATTGGCCTGGGAGGTGTCAGCGACAGCAGCCTGCAACGGAAATTCACCGACTTGCAGGGCTGGATGAATCAATACGTTGCACAGCTTGCCGATGAAGTCATACTCATGGTGAGTGGCATCGCCGTAAAAATAAAATAAGCAATGAGAACATTCAACATCATATCTCCCGCCCACAGCCTACAGGCGGAGATACAACAGAAGATAGACAACCTCAACAAGCCCAAGGGGTCGCTAGGCCGACTGGAAGAACTGGCCATGCAGATATGCCTTGTCCAGCAGACCCTTCAGCCCCGTCTTTGCCATCCTTGCCACCTGCTCCTGGGAGGCGACCACGGCATAGAGCGGGAAGGGGTCAGTGCTACGCCACGCGAGGTGACCTGGCAGCAGATGGTGAATTTCACCCGTGGTGGGGGTGGTGTCAACATGTTCTGCCGCCAGCATGGTTTTCAGCTACGGATTGTCGATATGGGTGTCGACCATGACCTCTCGGCTGTGCCAGGCATCATTCATGGGAAGACAGCTCCAGGCACCCACGACTTCCTGTACCAACCAGCCATGAGCCAGGAAGAGATGAATCGTACCATCGATACGGGTGTCCGTCTGGTGGACGAGTGTCACCAAGAGGGGTGCAACATCCTGTGCATAGGCGAGATGGGTGCTGCCAACACGTCGCCTAGCAGCATCTGGATGAGCCTCTTCTGCCCGCTTCCTTTGGCAGAATGCATAGGGGCAGGATCGGGATTGGACGGAAAGGGCATCAGCCATAAGCAGCAAGTATTGCAACAGGCACTGGACAACTTCCGCAAGCAGACGCCAGCACACCTGCCAGATCACACCTCGTGGGCCATTCGCTATTTCGGAGGTTTCGAGATGGTAGGAGCCATAGGTGCCATGCTGAGAGCTGCCGAACTTAAGATGCTCATCATGGTAGACGGCTTTATCATGACGGCCTGTGCACTAGCTGCCAGCAGGCTCTATCCTGCCACTACCGACTATATGATCTTCGGACATTGTGGTGACGAGAGTGGGCACCGCCGCATGCTCGACAGTATGGATGCCCGTCCGCTGCTCCAGCTAGGCATGCGCCTGGGCGAGGGCACGGGAGCCCTCTGTGCCTACCCTATCATTGACTCTGCCGTACGTATGATAAACGAAATGAACAACTTCCAGAATGCAAACATCACCAAATATTTCTGACCCACGCTGGTACGACCGTCCCTGGGCAGCCTTTCTGTTCTTCACCCGCCTACCCTTCTGGCGCATCCATCAGCCTCCACGCCAGAGCTACAACTCTGTGGTCGAATGGTGGCCACTAGTAGGCTGGCTCACGGGAGGAGTGATGGCGGCTGTGCTCTGGTGGGGCAGTCAGCTGCTGCCATGGTCTGTCACAGTCGTACTGGCCATGGCCATACGCATGCTACTGACAGGAGCACTCCACGAGGATGGCCTTGCCGATTTCTTCGACGGATTTGGCGGAGGAGGAAGCGACCGCCAGCGCATCCTCGATATCATGAAGGATTCGCACATCGGCACCTATGGCGTGCTGGCACTTGTTGTCTATCTCGCCCTACTCTTCTGTCTGCTCGTCTCCCTACCCCCTCAGCTGGCAGCACTCACCGTCCTTGCTGGCGACCCCTATGCCAAGATGCTCTCGGCACAGGTGGTGCAGATGATGCCCTATGCCCGTACAGAACAGACGGCCAAGTCGCGCACCGTCTATCGTCGCATGACTACCATGTCGGCCTTGCTGCTGGCTGTTCAGGGATTACTGCCCCTGGGCCTATACATCTTCTTTATTATAGAGACTGCCCGTTGGGAGTATCTCGTCTTCCTGCCCTGTCTGACCATGTATTTCCTCTACCGTCTCATCTGGAGCCGCCTGCGAGGCTATACTGGCGACTGCTGTGGGGCTCTCTTCCTGCTCACCGAGCTCACCTTCTATCTGACGGTGGTAGCCCTTTGCTGAACTCAACACCCAAACCCATTCTAACCAATGACCACAAAGAAAATCCTAACCACTGCGCTGGCCGCCACAATGGCTGCCGGCCTGAATGCACAGTCTGTAACCACAATCACTGGACAGTACGAAATCCCCAGCGTACCCGACTGGGCCAAGAATGCCGTGTTCTACCAGATCTACCCACAGACCTTCTGCGACTCTGACGGCGACGGCATAGGAGACCTGAAGGGCATCATCAGCAAGCTCGACTATGTCAAGAGCCTCGGCGTGGATGCCATCTGGTTCAACCCCTTCTTCGACTCGCCATTCATGGATGCCGGCTACGACATCCGCGACTACTACAAGATTGCACCACGCTACGGCACCAACGACGATGCACGACGGCTCTTCGAGGAAGCACACAAGCGAGGCATGCACGTCATCTTCGACTATGTCATCAGCTATACTGCCATCGACAACCCCTGGTTCATCGAGTCACAGAAACAGGAGAAAAACAAGTATTCCAACTACTACATCTGGACAGAGACCAACTGGGTTGATCCCCCACAGGAGTTCGCAGGATCGTTCATCAAGGGCTACGGACAGCGCAACGGACAGTTCATGCGCAATTTCTACTGGTGTCAGCCGGCACTGAACTTCGGATTTGCCAATCCCGACCCCAATCAGCCGTGGCAACTGCCTACCAACCATCCCGATGTGATGGCTATGCGCGAGGACCTGAAAAAAGTGCTGCGCTTCTGGATGGACATGGGTGCCGACGGCTTCCGTGCCGACATGGCTGGCGCACTGGTCAAGACACGTCGCGTCAGGGGCAACGAGCAGTTCTTCAATACCAACGAGAACGAGACGAAACTCTTCTGGCGAGAGATACGCCAGCTGCTCGAGAAGGAGTATCCACAAGCCTTCATGGTGGCTGAGTGGTCCTATCCTGCCGATGCCCTCGACAACTGTTTCCACGTCGACTTCTTCCACTGGTTCAATGGCTACAACGACCTCTTCCAGAAAGAGAGCTGGCGCATCCTCAATGGCGTGAGCGAGGGCCACAGCTATTTCGATGCCGAGGGAAAGGGCGACATACGTGCCTTCCTCAAGAGCTATATGGACCAGTATGAGAAGACATTGGGCAAGGGCTATATCAGTCTGCCACTGGGCAATCACGACAATGCCCGACTGGGCAACCGTCGCAGCTACAAGGAACTGGAAATCATCTATGCCTTCGGATTCACCATGCCTGGCGTGCCCTTCCTCTATTACGGAAACGAGATCGGCATGAAGCAGTTGCCCAACAACTGGCCACAGGTAGAAGGTGCCTACCAGCCACGCAATGGTGCCCGTACACCCATGCAGTGGACAAGCGGACAGAATCTTGGCTTCTCGACAGCCACCCCCGACCATCTCTACCTGCCTGTAGACCCTGCTCCCGATGCGCCAAATGTGGCAGCACAAGAGCAAGACCCCAACTCGCTGCTCAACAAGACGCGACAGCTCATCGCCCTGAGACACAACGAGCCGGCATTGGCCAACTATGCTGAGTTCGTACCTGTCTACCCCACTGCCAGCACGCCATCCTCATCGCCAAGCTATCCCTTCGTCTATGCACGTGCAGCAGGAAACGATGTCGTCCTGGTGATGCTCAATCCACAGGCCAAGGCGGCAGAGCTCTCATTCAATGTCAGCACTAAGTTCCGCAAGACAAAGTTGCTGGCTGGCGACAAGTTCAACATCGAGCACAACAGGAAGACTGGTCTCACCACCATCCACATGCCTGCCACCTCCTATGCCATCGTGAAACTGCAGTAATTCCAGTCTGATTCACCTGACACTTACACCTCTACACTTGCCCCACAATGGGTCTCTGGAGAAACAGCCTTTGCTCTATGCCCAAATTCCTTTGTAGCAGGGCATTTGAGAGGAATCATGATAGGACTGTTGGTCTATGACGGGATTCTCAGATTTCAGGAAATCATCCTATCATTTCATTGCCAGCATCAATCGAGTAGGAGGAAAACCCTGTAGTTTTCTTCCTACTTTCGTTTTCCTACCACTCACACCACCGTTATGCCAACATTGGAATATCTGTGGCTATTCCAAGATGGTTTTATTCCAACCTTCTCAATTAGCAGCTTATTTGAGGGCTCATTTCATTGTCCTCGAAAGGTGATCCTTTCAGAAAAGCGGCACGTTCTCGCCTGTGACTACTGATATTCTCACCCCTACGATGTTCCATCTATCACACGTGTCACATTGAATCAGAGATGTAGCGTTGATGGATAGCATGTCGCAATACACGAACGTTTAAATTTGTTCAATTTCATTACCGATCAATCTAAAAAAAAGAAAAAAATCATTGTTTTTTTGGCAATACCTCATACAAATTCCCGCAAAGCCCTTTGTACAAAGGGTTTCATAGGGGGTGGGTGTTGCCCAAACACCTCCCAAACACCTCCCAAACACCTCACAAACACCTCACAAACACCTCATAAACACCTCACAAACACCTCACAAATCACCTCATAAAAATCGTACTATTTGAGTCCAATTTTTCACTTTTACCAATCTTTGTCCCAAAGAAGCTATCTTTGAGAGACTTTATATTGTAAACTATTTTAATTGCCAATTTCGACATATTTCTATCGCTTGTAAAATCTTTTCACACCAATAATTCTCCTGAATTTGTTACTACACTACAAAACACAATCTACTAGGCGAGAGAAAAATATTTCCATAACTAGGAAAAAAAATGGCCATCCTAGCCCCCTTTTCCATGTAAACTTCTTTTATTTATTCTTATCCATCACCTGTTATGTGACTATGAGGAGTCTATGAGGTGTTTACGAGGTGTTTGGGCAACACCCACCCCATGTAAAACCCCTCTGTTTATCGGCTTTTCCGAAGATTGTATGAGGTGTTGGGCAAAAAAACTTCAGTATTTTTTTAATAATAGGAAAAAAGCACACAAAAGGAGGGCTGGACACAGTATTGCCAAGTGAGGGTTATGCATCTAATAAACTAACGTCATCTAAAGTTGTAGGATTCTCCATACAAGTAAAATCTTTCAACAAACGATTGACACAGGTCGTCTATCCCCGCACATATCTTAACGTCAAACCATGCATACCCCAAACTCTAATGATTAGAAAGCCCCTCGCATGCTTTCTAGAAACATGACTAGGGGCTTAGAAACATGCCGAGGGGCTTACACGCTATCCCTGCGCAAGGGGCCTAGACATCTTGCAAAGGGGCTTGTCTTAGCTGTTCCAGGGCCCTGCAAAGCTGATCGGGACACGAGGTGCGCTTGGTACCACAGCGTATGCCATTGAGCTTACGGATGACATCGTCGATTTTCTGTCCACGCACCAGTTGCGAGATACCCTGCAAGTTGCCATTGCAGCCACCGAGGAAGAACACCTGCTGGATGACATCGTTCTCATCGCAGGTGACGTCGATCATCACGGAACATGTGCCCGACGTCTCATACTGTATATGTTTTGTGGCCATTTTCTTTACTTAATCTTAATTGTTGTCGTTGCCGTGGGTAGCGATGACCTGACGGCGACCTTTGCCGACCCCGTCTGTCGGGCACTGCGCACCACGATTAATGCCCGTCCTTTCCAAGTGGTGACCTGTGTGGATACCGACGGTTCGAAGTCCTTCATATCTGCACTAGCCGCTGCCATCAGTTGTCCGCATCCGCTGACGCTGACTGCGCAAGGCAGAGCCGCATCAGGAACCACCCTACCCTGCTTGTCGACCACCTCGACGGTGATGAAAGAAAGGTCTTGTCCGTCGGCAGCAATGACTGTCCTATCAGGCGTTAACCTCAGCCGAGCCGGCCTGTCAGCCGTTGCCAGGATGGCGTTGCCGCTATTGGTGACAGCCTTCAACTCTCCTGGCTGATAGTCTATTCTGAACACCGCCTTGTATTCCGTGTCGCGGCTCACCTGTTTTGTATCCATGAGCTTGCCGTTGCAATAGAGAGCCACAGAGGGGTCCTTGGTATAGACCTCGACCTCAATGGGCTTTCCTTCCCAACCATTCCAGTTCCAGCTCTCCCATGTCGGCCACACGCTCCACTGGGTTTCCTTGATGCGTCCATGATAGCCATCTGGCTCTTTTACAGCGATGTAGGGCTTCCTGATGTCGTTCCACAGCATGTCGCGATAGTGACTAATGGGCTTGCGCCATCCTGTGATATCGACATCGCCGCAATAGGCACCATGCCACTCGGGCTGTCCCCCCTGTCGATAGTGCTCGCCCTCTGTCTCTCCCTCATAGTAATAGCGTCCGATGCCCGACTCGCCCAGATAGTCGAGCCCTGTCCATACGATATCGCCAACGATATAGGGATAGTCGCTGGTGCGGCTCCAGTTGACAAAGGCATCGCGAGGATAGCTCTCTGTCTGCCACATCACGCGACTGGGATCGCGCTGATGGTCCGATTCGTGTTTATGCATCATATAGTTGTATCCCACCACATCAAGGACTTCTGCATGTGGATCGTAGATCTCCCAGTCGCTGTCCCATGCACAAAGGGCCTCCGTGACGGGTCGCTGCTGGTCATCCACCTCCCTGACGTAGCGTTTCAACTGCCTTGCTGTGGTAACCACACGCAGATCCTTCCGCTCGATGACCTCGTTGCCGATGCTCCAACTGATGACGCTAGGATGAAGACGGTCGCGCAGCACCATGCTGTGGATATCGCTGCGGCAACACGAATCGAACACCAGATGATAGTCGTAGGTTGTCTTTGACGACCGCCATCCGTCGAAAGCCTCGTCGATGACGAGCATGCCCAGCGAGTCGCAGGCATTGAGGAAAGCCGTCGTAGATGGGTTGTGACTGGTACGTATGAGATTGAAGCCCGCCTGTTTCATCAGACTCACCTTGCGCACCTCAGCAGCATCGAAGGCCATAGCCCCCAGCACGCCATCGTCGTGATGCACGCAGGCACCATTGATGAGCAGAGGCTTGCCATTGAGCCGGAAGCCCGTGGTATCAAAAGATATGGATCGTATGCCGAACCTCACGGTGCGTCTGTCGGCAGTCTTTCCCTGTTCCTTCAGGCGTACGGTAGCCTGATAGCGATAAGGATCATCTAGCGACCACAGGCGTGGCTTGCTGATGACATACTTCCTGGTGAAGGTAGCTTTCTCGCCAGGCTTTAGCTCGCGTGCATCCTGACCAGCACCCTCCTGTTGGGCAGACTTGAAGATACCCCCTTCGAAGGCCACCTCCACATTGTCTATCCGGCGCACGGAATCAGCCTCGTTGACTACCGCCACCGTCACCATGACTGTCGCCTGGCTGTCAGAGATGTCGGATGTCGAGACCATGATGCCATTTTCCTCGATATGCACAAAGGGCATTGTCTGTAGCCACACATGGCGATAGATGCCCGATCCCGAATACCATCGGCAGTTAGGCTGTACGGCATTGTTGACCTTCACCACCACCTCGTTGTCCTCCTCCTCGTCATGATAGAGAAAAGGTGTCATGTCAACCGTAAAAGGTGTATAGCCATAGGTATGGTGACCAGCTTGCAGCCCGTTGACGAATACCTGCGCCTGCTGGTAAACCCCTTCGAAGTGTAGTCTTACAAGCTCGCCGACAGGCGTCTTGAACGTTTTCCTGTATTCACCCTTGCCTCCAGGATACCATCCACCTCCCTCTTTCGTTGCTCCAGAGGCAGCATCGGGTCCTGCATAGATATCCCAGTCGTGCGGCAGGTCGACATTGATGGTTTTCCCGTTCTGCTCGAACTCCCATCCGAAGTCAAAAAGCGTCTGCTTCTGTGCAGACGCTCCGACAGTGGCGACCAGTACGGCCGCCGTTGTCAACAATCTTTGTAGAACTAGCATTACTCCTCTTCTGGCTTCATATTGGTATATACCGTCTGCACATCGTCGAAGTCCTCTAGCCGCTCTACCATCTTGTCGATGGCCTCACGCTGCTCTGGAGTCACTTCCTTCAGGTCGTTAGGAATACGAGTAAACTCAGCTCCCGTCACCTCATAGCCCTCTGCCTCGAGATGCTTCTGTATGGCGCTGAAACTACTGGGATCGCCATAGATGGTAATCTCACCCGTCTCCTCGTCTTCGTCGAACTCATCTTCCACACCATAGTCTATCAGGTCGAGAATCATCTCGTCCATGTCAAGCCCTTCTTTCTTCTTGAAGGTAAATACGGCCTTATGATCGAAGAGGAAGCTGAGCGATCCCTGTGTGCCAAGGTTTCCGCTGAACTTATTAAATACCGACCGTACGTCGCCCACGGTACGTGTGGTATTGTCAGTCAGTGTCTCTACGAAGATAGCCACGCCATGTGGTCCATATCCCTCGTAGGTCACCTCCTTGTAATCGCTCTGGTCCTTGCCCATAGCGTTCTTGATGGCCCTCTCGATATTGTCCTTGGGCATGTTCTCACGCTTTGCGTTGGCGATGATGGCACGTAGTGCAGGATTGTTCTCCGGCTCTGGACCGCCAGCCTTTACGGCAATGGCAATCTGCTTGCCGATCTTGGTAAATGTCTTGGCCATGTGGCCCCATCTCTTCAGCTTAGTAGCCTTACGATATTCAAATGCTCTTCCCATAATAGATATTTGTATTGTATTTGGTTGTCTCCTGATTACCTCAGCTCTGCATTCAGTTGCTTCTTCAGATTGGCGATAAGTTTCTGCATGATGGCGTCTATCTGCTTGTCGTTCATGGTCTTCTCCTCGTCCTGCAGGATAAAGTTGACGGCATAGCTCTTCTTGCCTGCCGGCAGGTTCTTGCCCTCGTAGACGTCGAACAGCTCAACACTCTTGAGCAGTTTTTTCTCTGACTGACGTGCTACCTGCTCTATCTGTGCAAATTCCACGCTTGCGTCGACCAGCAGCGCCAGGTCACGGCTAACGGCAGGATGCTTTGCTATTTCCGTATAGAGCACCTCGTTCTTTCGCGATGCCTTCATCAGCTGTGTCCAGTTCAGCTCTGCGAAGAATACCGGCTGCTGCAAGTCGAACTGCTTGAGCAGCTGCTTCGACAGAATACCCATCTCTATCAGTTTCTTACCTCCCCTGTTCTCCAGTTGCTGTCCATCTGCAAAAATGGGGTTGTCGCTCTTCCTGGTCACGATCATGCCAGGCTTCATACCAATGCGCTGGAGGATATTCCGCACGTGAGCCGACAGTTCGTAGTAGCTCGATTCCTCATCGGGATGTGCCCACGAACCTTGCACACGCTTGCCAGTGATCCACATCGCCATCATGTTCTCCTCCTTGTAGGCCTGCATGGGATTGTCCTCGTTCTGCTTCTCTGGATCGAAGAAGTACACATTGCCAAACTCGAAGAATCGGAGGTTGTGGGTCTTTCGCTTCACATTGTGCTCTACACTCTCCAGTCCTCCGTAGAGCAGAGTCTGCCGCATGACACCCAGATCCTGCGACAGCGGATTCATGATCTTCACCACCTGTGGTTTCAGATAGGAATCCCCCTGGTCGTCGTTCGTCATATAATAGGCCACCTTGGTGAGCGAATTATTGAGTATCTCTGAGAATCCAGCTCCCACCAGCTGCTCGCTAACCAGGTTCTGCAGCTTGTGCTTGCGGTCTTCGTCGCCCTTGATCACCAGCGACGATTTCAGCTGTGTTGGAATCTCCACATTATTATATCCGTATATGCGCAGGATGTCCTCCACCACGTCGCAGGGACGCTGTACGTCCACACGATAGGCGGGCACCTCAAGCAAGATGCCTTCTGCCGCCTCGCTGAGGATCTTCATCTCCAGCGACTCACAGATCGACTTGATGGTATCGGCAGGAATCTCCTTGCCGATGAGCGACCTGACATAGTCATACTGCAGCGAGACATGGGGATTGGGGATGGGAGACGGATATTCATCGCGTATCTGCATCGATATCTTGCCGCCTGCCAGTTGCTTGCAGAGAATCGCTGCCTGCTTCAAGGCATAGATGACGCCATTAGGGTCGATGCCACGCTCGAAACGGAACGAGGCATCTGTTCCCAGCCCATGACGACGAGCCGACTTGCGTATCCAGGTAGGATGGAAATAGGCCGACTCCAGCACCACGTTCCTCGTCGTTTCATAGGTACCGCTACCCTTGCCTCCGAATACGCCTGCAATGCACATGGGATCCTCGACATTGCAAATGGCCAGGTCGCGGTCGCTCAGCTGGTGCTCCACACCGTCAAGC
Organism: Prevotella sp.; assembly: GCA_024684515.1. Classification (GTDB taxonomy): domain Bacteria; phylum Bacteroidota; class Bacteroidia; order Bacteroidales; family Bacteroidaceae; genus Prevotella. The sequence continues at coordinate 47,795 of JAIKWS010000116.1, read as the reverse complement.
GTCTGGAAGGGTGTGCCCTCGGGCATGGTGCGCACCACTATCCTGTGGCCCTTCACCATGTCGGCATCAAAACAATGCAGAGGCTGCCCATAGGCCATCATCACATAGTTCGTGATATCCACGATATTGTTGATAGGCCGCAGACCAACAACGGTCAGTTTCTCCTTCAGCCACTCTGGCGACTCTTTGACTTCGCAGTCGGTGATGCTCACACAGGCATAGCGACGGCAAGCCTCGGTATTTTCAATCACCACATCGACAGGAAGATTGTTGTTGTCCACCACAAAGTCTTCAACAGATGGACGATGGAGCGACGTCTGGTATCCGTTCTGCTTCATCCAGGCATAGAGGTCGCGAGCCACACCCCAGTGAGAGAGTGCATCGGCACGGTTGGCCGTGATGTCGACCTCGATGAGCCAGTCGCTCTCCAGCTGGTAATAGGCTGCTGCCGTCGTACCCACCACAGCATCGTCAGGCAGCACGATGATACCGTCGTGCGAGCTGCCCACGCCAATTTCATCCTCCGCACAGATCATGCCGTTCGACTCTACACCACGCAGTTTCGACTTCTTGATGACGAACTCCTTGTCGCCATCATAGAGCACGCATCCCAAGTCGGCAACGATGACCTTCTGACCAGCAGCCACATTAGGTGCGCCACATACTATCTGCGAGGGCTCGCCCTTGCCCAGGTCAACGGTTGTCACATGTAAATGATCACTATTAGGGTGTACATCACAGGTCAACACCTGTCCTACATAGAGACCCTTCAGGCCACCACGTATGGCAGGCACCTCTTCCAATGCGTCAACTTCAAGCCCCGTAGACGTCAATGCATCGCACACCTGCTGCGGTGTAAGGTCGAAGTCAATATATTCCTTCAGCCACTTATAAGAAATGTTCATCTTGCTATTTTGACTATTTTACAACTATTTATTTCTTTAATTGGGTGCAAAGGTACAAATAAGCGAGAAGAAAACCAAATTTTCTTCGCGTATTTTTCTTTTTTAGCGGTGCTCAGGCGAGTAAACTCGGAGTTTTTCTGTTTTCTCGACCGAAAGTGCCTTCTACGACAGTTAAAGGTAGTAAAAAAGATTGGTAGAAAGACAACATTGATGGTATTTTCTTTTGTCGTTTCAAATATTATTCCTAACTTTGCCACCACAATTAGAACTTACAACAACAACTATAACTTGTTCACCAATGAAATTCCAGCTTTATCAGCCACAGGCAATACAAGAACTTGGCAACCGCAAGAACCAGGAAGACAGCATCTATCCTCTGAAAGGAGAGGCCACCCTCGGCAGCAGACTATTCTTGGTTTGCGACGGCATGGGTGGTCACGACAAAGGCGAAGTTGCCAGTGCCGCTGTATGCAAAGGCCTTAGCAAACAGGCAGAAGAGTCGCTGGCTGCCAACGGGCAGTTCTTCGACAAGGACTTTGAAGACGCACTGGCAAAGGCTTATGCCACACTTGATGCTGCCGACGTGATGCACGAAGGTGTGATGGGCACCACCATGACCTGCATCTGCCTGCACAAGGGTGGATGTCTGGCAGCACACATTGGCGACAGCCGAATCTACCACCTGAGACCTCAGACTAACCAGATCCTATACCGGTCGAGAGACCATTCGCTGGTTCAACAGCTCTATGAGCTAGGAGAAATCAGTTATCACGAGATGGACACCTCGCCACGAAAGAACATTATCCTGAAAGCCATGCAGCCCTACCAGGAGGAGCGTATGAAGGCATCTCTCGTACATATCACCGATATTCGTGAAGGCGACTATTTCTATCTGTGCAGCGATGGCATGCTGGAAATCATGGACGACGACGAGATCATGAGCATCCTGAAAGCCAATACCAGCGACGAGGAGAAGGTCAACGAGCTCATCAGACGTACACAGGGCAATGCCGACAACCATTCGGCATATCTCATCAGAATCAAGGCTGTGGAACATGAAGAGGACGACCACCTGCTGTTTAGCGACGAGGCAGAAGCTTTCAGCAAGAACAAAGCCCTGCACGACAAGCAGAAAGACAGGGTATGGGACTTCTCTGCAGGAGCACAGACGGCACAAATCGACCCACATGCCACTGCCGTAGCTGCCAATACTGCTCATCACAATAATAATATAGGTGGGCAGCCAGAACATTGGGCTTCATCCGCTTCTACTAACCAGAACAAGAACAGGAAAAACCTCACACTTATTGCACTTATCGTCTTTCTTTCCATTGCACTCATCATAGGAGCCATTCTCTTGTTCAGCGGCAAGAAAGAAACGCCAGCCAATGAAGACGAGGACAACAGCCAGCAGACCGAGCAAAAAGAAGAAAGCATCAAGAATACCATCCCTGACGAAGAATCAGATACTGATGCCGACGAGACTGCTGGAGAAGATGATGCCATCCCATCGTCAGCCAAACCCTATCTTGAGAAAAAAGCTACAGACAAGATCTCACCCATCGAGCCCGACGAGATACCAGAAAGCAAGCCCGCTATCATCACGACTGCAACGAGGACTCCTGATGAAGGCTCTGCAACCAAAACAGAGGAATAAAGTTGTTTCGTGCTGACGGAAAGAGGCATCGTAGGCTTGCGCTAAAGTTTCTGGCTAGCGAGGGAAGAACTGCTAGCTGACGAGAGAAGGAATACTGGCAGACATTCATTTTACTGAAAATATCTTACAAACAGAAATCTATCAACGATGGCGGTTTTCCGCCATCGTTTGCGAATTATTTTTTCCTAGTTAGGAAAATATTTTTCTCTAGTTAGGAAAATAATTTTTCCTAGTTAGGGAATTTTTTCTCCATAAAAGGGGAGAAATAACGGGCTTTCTTCGGAGTGCGAAAAAGATTTACATCCTCACCCTTCCCTTTTGGCATCAACTTGCAACGAAAGCACATGATTAGCTAGAGGTCGCCATAGCGTTTCCGAGTGGGTGTTTTTTCGAATCATAGGTTCATCGGCTTAGGAACATATGTTCATTGGGCAACGAACATATGTTATTTGGCTTACGAACATATGTTCATCGGGCAACGAACATATGTTATTTGGCCTACGAACATATGTTATTTGGGCTACGAACATATGTTCATTGGCACATGAACCCTAGGTGCGTATTCTGAGGCTATTTCCAAGGTCTTTTATGGAATCCCATTATCCAGGAAAACACCCCACTATTTCATAGTCCAGCACCACAGAGGTGGAAAGCCTTACATTGCTTTCCGTCTTTGACACATAAGCCCTATGGGTCGCAAGATGCCAATCCTGAACTCAGGCGAAAACAACTACTAAATCTTCAGTTCCTTCATAATCTCGCTCATCCGCTGAAGAGTGGAAATGCGAGTGGGCACCAAGGGCAGTCGGAGCACATTCTCGATAAATCCCATCTCGTGAAGCATGGCCTTTACTCCAGCAGGATTGCCATCGACGAAGAGCAGTGAGAACAAGTCGGTGAAGCGATGATGAATCTTGCGAGCCGGCTCATATTCGCCACGCATCTGAAGACGTATCATCTTAGAGAACTCACGAGGAAGAGCATTGCCAATGACGGAAATCACACCAACAGCACCGCACGACACCATAGGGAACGTCAGCGAGTCGTCACCAGAGATGACATCGAAGTCGCGAGGCTTGTTCTTGATAATCTCATCTACCTGTTCGAGATTGCCACTAGCCTCCTTGATGGCTACGATATTTTGACAGTCACGAGCCAGACGAACTGTGGTTTCTGCTTTCAGATTCACACCCGTACGGCCAGGAACATTATAAAGAACCACAGGCAACTGGGTAGCAGCGGCAATAGCCTTGAAATGCTGATATAGACCTTCCTGAGAGGGCTTGTTATAGTATGGGCACACACTCAGCACACCATCAATACCCTTGAAGTCGCCATTCTTCAGCTCCTCCACGACAGCAGCCGTGTTATTGCCTCCACATCCCATCAGAATGGGAACTCGAGCCTGCACCTTGTCTACCACCAGATTCTTGATACGTGATTTCTCTTCTGCCGTCAACGTGGGAGTCTCACCTGTGGTGGCGAGAATACAGAAGAAATCGGCTCCGTTATCCAGCTGATACTCCACCAATCGCAACAAAGCATCGTAATCCACACTGCCATCCTGTCTGAAAGGAGTAACCAGGGCTATACCCAATCCCTTGAAAATATTATAAACCATAAAAAACGTTCGTCTAATTTCGCGTGCAAAGGTACGAATAAAAATGTAGAAGAAAGATTGAAAACAGAATATTTTTGTTTTTATGGTCATTTTTTTCTCTTTTCTGCTATTAGTGTTCAATCTTTTTTGTATCTTTGCATCAAATTATCGACTATTATGAAAAAGATTATCACCCTTCTACTGCTCACCTTCATTCTTGCGAGTGCCAAGGCAAATGGTCAGGACAGGAAATACCAACTCTACGGCATTGGCTTCTATAATCTTGAGAATCTCTTCGACACCTGTCATGATGCAGGGCACAACGACTACGAATATCTGCCTGACGGACGCAACAAATGGACTGGCCTGAAATATAGCAACAAGCTGCGCAACATGGCTCGCGTGCTTGCCGATATGGGTACCGACCGACTGCCTATTGGCTGTGCAGCCATTGGCGTGAGCGAGGTGGAGAATGCACGTTGTCTGACCGACCTCTGCAACCAGGAACCGCTGAAGGCCCGCAACATGCAGTTTGTACACATCGAAGGCCCTGACCAGCGAGGCGTAGACTGTGCGTTGCTCTACAACCCCATGCTTTTCCAGGTACGCGACGCTAAGCTGGTACCTTATATCTATGTCAAACCCGAGGATTCGCTACGTGCCACACGCGGATTCCTGACTGTCAGCGGGACAATGGCGGGAGAACATGTCACTATCGTCGTAAACCATCTGCCTTCCAGGGGCGCAACATCATTCTACCGCGAAGAAGGAGGCAGACAGCTACGTGAGCTGAAGGAGCAGATCATGCAGGAAGATCCCAACGTGAAACTCATCATCATGGGCGACATGAACGATGACCCGCAGGACAAGTCTATGGCCGAAGACCTAGGGGCACGACGCAAGCTCAAGAAGACTGAAGAAGGAGGACTGTGGAACCCCTGGTGGGACGTTCTGAAATCAGGAACCGGTACGCTGCAATATGATGGCGGGTGGAACCTCTTCGACCAGATCATCCTCTCACAGACGCTACTCGACCAGGACAACATGAAGGACAATAAAGACGTGGAACTCAGCAAGATTGACTGTACATCGTTAAAGTATTTCCGCCACCAGATATTCCGTCGCGACTACCTCTTCCAGCGCGAAGGGAAATACAAGGGAAATATGTTGCGCACACATGCCGGCGGGGCCTGGCTCAACGGCTATAGCGACCACCTGCCCACCATCGTCTACCTGGTCAAGGAGTCGAAATAGACATCATGACAAGAACTTGCCACATCAGCAACCACTCACCAATATCTCACCAGAAACGACCTATTAACTCTCTATAAAAATGACCATCATCGGAATAGCTGGCGGCACAGGTTCTGGAAAGACCACCGTCGTAAAACACATCTCCAAGTCGCTGCCCCCTCATTGCGTGGCTGTCGTACCGCTTGATTCGTATTATAACGACACCACCAACCTGACGTCCGAAGAGCGGAAAGCCATCAACTTCGACCATCCTGACGCCTTCGACTGGAAGCTGCTTACTGAGCAGATACGACAGTTGAAAAACGGAGAGGCCATCGAACAGCCTACCTACTCCTATATCGAGAGCAACCGCCAGAAGGAAACCATCCACGTAGAGCCCAAGCCCGTCATCATCATCGAAGGCATCATGACCTTGCACTACAAGCGTCTGCGCGACATGATGGACCTGAAAATCTTCGTCGATACCGACAGCGATGTGCGGCTCATCCGCAACATCCGTCGCGACGTGGTGGAACGGGGACGCACCGTCGACATGGTGCTAGACCGCTACGAAAAGGTGCTCAAACCCATGCACGAGCAGTTCATAGAACCAACAAAAAAATTTGCCGACCTCATCATCCCCTGGGGAGGAGAGAACAAGACCGGCATACATATCCTCAAGACCTATATCGAGGGGATCGTAACTGGAGTATAACAAGATTACTCCTCGCTGACGACGAGCCCCTCCTCAGCAGGAGCCGTGCTCACCTGACTGGCATGACGTACTTGCGTCTGCGTTTTCTCATAGCGCTTCCTGATGCCGCTGAACACGAAAGAGTAGACAAGTTCAAATACGGCATATACCAATGCCGTTATACCCAGTATCATCGTACACGTAGCTGCCGGCACAAGACCTTTCAGCATAGCCAGTACCGAGGCGACGACAATCAGCAACGGCACAATCCACATCCAGCCTGCCACAGGCTCCATCTTGCGAGCTGCATTCAAGTTCATCAACATATTCAGAGCAGCCAGCACCAGCACACCGCCAACCAGATACATCGCCCATTCCAGATAGTCGTCGCTACGGGTGAGGGCAAGGATGAGACCCAGCAACAGACTGCCCAGACCAGCGATGGGAAACATGGGCTGAGTACTTTCGGCAGCGCCACTTTCCTCACCATTGTCATATACACGGAAGTCAACACTCTTCCTGCGGGTGTTAACCCAACCCACCAACGACACCACACCAGCAATCAGGAACATCACACCAAGGGCTATGGTGAGCCCCTTCAGCACGGCTGAATCATACTTCAGCAGCAATACGCCCACCACCAAAGCGGCAATGGCACGGATAATGGATATACGAAACAATTTCATAAGCTTAAACAAGTAAAAACTTTCTGCAAAGATAATAAATTATCCTCAATCAGAAAACAATCTAACTGTTTTTTTTCCTTAAACATCACTTTTCACAATAGATTATTATTCTTTTTTTGTAACTTTGCACGCAAATGTGCGAAGTCCGCTACCAACAGACCATCGTACAGCAGATCAACAGACAGCATGACAAAACTCTTTTTAATGCGCCACGGAGAGACCATCGACAACGCACGGCAGATAATGCAGGGACAGGTGCAAGGCGAGCTCAACGAAGAAGGCAGGAAACAAGCCATCAAGGTACGCGACGAACTGGCCGGCAAGCATTTCGATGCCTTCGTGGCTAGCGACCTCAAGCGCTCTATGGACACCGCAAGCATCGTGGCTGAGCCGCATGGCGCCACTATTGTCACCACACCATTGCTGCGCGAACGAGACTGGGGAGATTTCACCGGACGATATATACCCGACCTGAAAGGACTACCCTGGCCAGACAACGTGGAGAAGCTAGAACACCTGCTCGACAGAGCCAGACAATTCCTACATTATATATATATGAAATATCCCAACCAGAAAGTGTTGGCCGTGGGGCATGGCATCATCAACAAGGCCATACAGGCCGTATACTACAATTGCCAGATGCCAGAAGTCACCCGCATGACAAATGCCGAGATACGACTGCTGCAACTGGAGCACGACTTCCAGGGAAAAGAGCAGCAAGAGACAACAAACAACAAGAAATTCCGCACATAGCAAGAAAATATGTCGGAAAATTTGGTTAATTCGTAACAATTTGATAATTTTGCAGACCAATTAGATAATACTCCCTCGTCATCATCTCGCGCAGGTGGTGTTTTGGGCCAACAAGACGACTATTCTCGCGTAGGATGGGCATGGCTTCAAAGGGACAAGTTCAACTTAAACAACAAAACTGTTATGGCAGAAATGAATTTTGGTGGCGTCATCGAGACTGTGGTCACCAGCAAGGAATTCTCACTCGAGAAAGCTCGCGAAGTATTGAAAGACGAAGTTATCGCCGTCATCGGCTACGGCATCCAGGGACCTGGACAGGCTTGCAACCTGCGCGACAACGGCTTCAACGTCATTGTCGGACAGCGTGCTGGTAAGACCTATGACAAGGCCGTCGCCGACGGATGGGTACCAGGAAAGACGCTGTTCAGCATCGAAGAGGCCGCCAAGAAAGGCACCATACTCTGCATGCTACTTTCCGATGCAGGACAGATACAGGTATGGCCAACCATCAAACAGCACCTCACACCAGGCAAGACACTCTACTACAGCCACGGCTTCGCCATCAACTGGAGCGACCGCACAGGCGTCATTCCACCAAAAGATGTCGACGTCATCCTCGTTGCTCCCAAGGGCAGCGGCACCAGCCTCCGCACCATGTTCTGCGAGGGACGTGGCCTGAACTGCTCGTATGCCGTCTACCAGGACGCCAGCGGCAAGGCTGAGGAGAAGACTATCGCCTTTGGTATTGGCATTGGTGCTGGATACCTCTTCAAGACAACCTTCGAGCGTGAAGCTACCAGCGACCTCACGGGTGAGCGCGGATCGCTGATGGGTGCTATCCAGGGTCTGCTGCTGGCTCAGTATGAAGTACTGCGCGAGCATGGACATTCTCCCTCAGAGGCTTTCAACGAGACCGTTGAGGAGCTCACACAGAGCCTTGGCCCGCTCTTTGGCGAGAAAGGCATGGACTGGATGTACGCCAACTGCTCTACCACCGCACAGCGTGGAGCCCTCGACTGGGCACCTCGTTTCCACGATGCCATCAAACCTGTCATGGAATGGCTCTATCTCTCTGTAAAGAGCGGCATCGAAGCACAGATTAGCATCGATTCCAACTCAAAGCCCGACTATCGTGCCGGACTGGAGAAAGAACTAGAGGCCATGCGCAACCAGGAGATGTGGCAAGCAGGAGTCGTGGTGCGCAAATTGCGTCCAGAAAACAACGAAGACTAACTCCATACTCTTCCGCGTTTAAACAACGCACAATAACCATTCGGAGGGGGAGACGCAACAAACGGCGCTCCCCCTCTTTGTACTCTCCAAGAAGATTACGACTCACCACAAGAGAGATTACGGCTCACCATGAGAGAGATTACGGCTCGCTATGAGAGAGATTACGGCTCACCATGAGAGAGATTACGGCTCACCATGAGAGAGATTACGGCTCACTACAAGAGAGATTACGGCTCACTACAAGAGAGATTACGGCTCACCACAAGAGAGATTACGGCTAACCACAAGAGAGATTACGGCTCACCACAAGAGACCTCGGATCGATTTCATCGTGCAACACGCAGTTCCACCTGTTGACATCTATTATTGTCAAAGTTTTAGGCAGAAGAATTGATAATACCAATATTTTTTTGTACTTTTGCTGAATGAAACAGATTATTACCATTACATCGATCGACAATCCGCAGGTCAGGATGTTCGGATCTCTGACAGAGGCTCAACTTCGCAACAGGGCAGAACCCGAACAGGGCATCTTCATCGTGGAAAGTCCAAAGGTGATACGAGTGGCTCTCGATGCTGGCATACAGCCGCTAGCCCTACTGTGTGAACGTCGCCACCTGGAGGGTGACGCCAAAGACATCGTTGACGGTCTCCCTGACGACATTCCCATCTACACTGGTCCTCGCGAACTGCTTGCCCAGCTCACAGGCTACACCCTCACCCGCGGTGTGCTCTGTGCCATGCGTCGCCCCCGACCTCGCAGCCTGAAAGAAGTCTGTCACAACGGCCGTCGCATCGTGGTCATCCAAAGTGTATGCGACACCACCAACATCGGTGCCATTTTCCGTTCGGCAGCAGCCCTCGGTATTGATGCCGTCGTGCTGACCAACGACTCGTGCGACCCACTCAACAGACGGGCTGTACGCGTCAGTATGGGTAGTGTCTTCTTAGTACCGTGGACCTGGATTGACGACATACAGGAATTGTCCAGACTCGGATTCCGTACTGCCGCTATGGCACTCACGGACAATTCCGTTCCGCTCGACAATCCTCTACTAAAAGCCGAGCCTCGCCTGGCCATCATCATGGGAACAGAAGGTGACGGGCTGCCCCACTCCACCATTTCACAGGCAGACTACACCGTTCGCATCCCCATGCAACATGGTGTAGACTCACTCAACGTGGCTGCCGCTGCTGCCGTTGCTTTCTGGGAACTGCGATAGGTGCTGATAATCAGGCATAAAAACTGGCGCTGAAAAGGGATACCTGTTCCCTAATCAGCGCCAATACTGTTTCTATAGAGTGATCTTACCCTAAGCAAACCTGCACAATTACCAGAGAGGCAAGCGCTGCTCCTTGGGGATGAACATCTTGTCGCCCGACTTCACTCCAAAGGCTTCATACCACGCATCAATATGCGGCAGCGCACCGTTGACACGCCAGCGCCCCAGGGCATGAGGATCGCTCTTGGTGCGATTGCGTATCTCCTCATCGGTGATATTGCCTGCCCAGACACCAGCATAGGCAATGAAGAACCGCTGGTCGGGTGTCAGTCCGTCGACATCCGTCAGCTGACGGATCTTGGTAGCGTTTTTGAAAGCAGCATAAGCAACCTGCAATCCTCCATGATCAGCCAGATTCTCACCTAGCGTCAGCCGTCCGTTGGCATTCAGGTCAGGCAGCACCTTGATGGCCGAGAAGAAATCAGCATACTTATCGGTACGTTCCTTGAACATGGTGGCATCAGAGGCTGCCCACCAGTCGTGCATATTACCATCCTTGTCAAACTGACGTCCCTGGTCGTCGAAGCCGTGTGTCATCTCATGTCCAATCACGACGCCGATGGCTCCATAGTTAAAGGCATCGTCAGCCTGCATGTCGAAGAAAGGAGGCTGGAGGATGCCCGCAGGGAAGCAGATCTCGTTGGTGGTAGGATTGTAGTAGGCATTCACCGTCTGCGGATTCATGTACCAGTCGTCGCGGTCTACCGGTTTGCCCGCACTATGTTCGATGCCCCATGCTGTCCAGAACTTGTTACAGGCCTTGATATTGTCATAATAGCTCTTGGCAGGGTCGATGGTAAGCTTAGACAGGTCGATCCACTTGTCAGGATATCCCACCTTCACATAGAATGAATTCAGCTTCAGCAGGGCGTTCACCTTCGTCGAATCACTCATCCAGTCTTGTGCTGCTATGCGCTCTCCCAATGCAATCTGCAGGTTCTTGATGAGCTGCTGCATACGCTCCTTGGCAGCAGCGGGGAAGTACTTGTCGACATATATCTTGCCCAGAGCCTGTCCCATCTGTCCCTCGAGCTGTGAAGTAGCCCTACGCCAGCGTGGGTGATCCTCCTTGCGTCCTGACATCACCTTGCCGAAGAACTCGAAATTGGCAGCCTGTGTAGCATCGTCGAGATAGCCGGAAGCCGACATGATCTGTCCCCACTCCATATAGTCACGATACTCGGCAGCGGTCATAGTAGCTATGAGTTTGTCGGCTCCTGCCATAAACTCTGGCTGTCCCACCACCAGTTCCTGCATATACTTTGAGTCCACGCCCTGAGCATTCATCACCTGCTCGAGCTTCAGGTTGGGATAGTTGGCGGCAAACTCCTTCAGCGTGGTCTTGTTGTAGTTACGCTGTGGGTCACGCAGTTCGGTACGCGAGCGCGACACCTTTGCCAGCTCAGTCTCCAGCCGCATGATGTTCTTCATCTTCTTCTGAGCCTTGCTCTTGGAGAATCCGAACACCTGGAACATACGAACGATGTGGTTCTTGTACTCCTCACGGATCTTGGCGGTTTCAGGATCGTTATCTAGATAATAGTCCTTCATGCCGAGTGTGATACCTCCCTGTCCCACGCTGAGGATGTTCTGCGTGGCGTTCTTCTCGTCGGCACCGATACCGGCACGATAGAACTCGCTATCACCCTCGGGACACAGCTGTAGCTGTATCTGGAAGAGCTGTTCCTTTGTCTTGGCCTTCTCCATCTGTTCGATGATAGCCATCGCGGGTGCTGTCCCCTCAGCATTACGCCGCACGCTGTCCATCGCCAGTTTGTAGAGGTCTGATAGTTTCTGCTCTACCGTTCCCTTAGCATAGCTGTTGTGCAGCAGTTCATCGAGAATGCCATTGATGCGCTTGTTGTTGTTCTCACCCAGTTGGTCGAACGAGCCAAAGCGGGAATAAGCAGCAGGCAGCGGATGCTTTTGCATCCACCCTCCACAGGCATACTGATAGAAGTCATCTGCAGGACGTGCCGTCTTGTCTAGATTGTCAAGACTGATTCCAGAGGCCAGCTGTCCCTGAGCGGCAGCAGCCATCGATATGGTCGTTAGTGCCATAGTCGTAATAATTGTTTTTAGTTTCATTTTTGCCATAATTAAAATATCATCTATATTTATTTCCTTAATTGAGCGTTTCCAGTTCCTCACTCAGTTGCTCCCATCGTTCCACCTCCTGGTCTAGTGCCCGTTTTGTATCGGTATATTCACTCACCAAGGTCATATCGCTCGCCTTGTCGGGATCGCAGAGCAACTGGTCGAGTTCTTTCAGCCGCTGTTCCATCTTGGATATCCTTTTCTCCGAGTCCTCCACAGCCCTTTCTGCCTTACGCAGCAGTTTCTGCTGTTCCTTTCTCTGAGCATAGGCCTGTGCTCCGCTGGTAGCATTGTGTGCTGCATCTTCCGACTTTGTCACAGCATTTGTGCCGTCCTCTTTCGATACGTTAGACGTACCCGTTACGTTCTTTTCCTGTCCTAGCTGGTTCAGTTCGCTAATCTTCTTCGTCTGCAGGAAATCGTATATGCCACCGATATGTTCACGTACCTTACCGCCACCAAACTCAAAGACCTTCGTCACCAGGCCATCTAGGAACTCACGATCATGCGACACAATGATGGCTGTACCGTCAAAGGCTTTGATGGCTTCCTTCAACACGTCTTTCGAAGGCATATCAAGGTGGTTGGTAGGCTCGTCGAGGATGAGCAGGTTTACAGGTTCGAGTAGCAGGCGTATCATAGCCAGTCGACTACGTTCCCCGCCACTAAGCACCTTCACCTTCTTGTCGCTGTTCTCTCCTCCAAACATAAAGGCGCCAAGGATGTCGTTGATACGCAGACGGATATCGCCTTTTGCCACATTATCGATGGTCTGGAAGACGGTGAGAGTCTCGTCGAGCAGCTGTGCCTGATTCTGGGCAAAGTATCCTATCTGCACATTGTGACCAATCTTCAGCATTCCCTCGAAGGGAATCTCATTCATGATGCATTTCACCAGCGTTGACTTTCCTTCGCCGTTTTTTCCGACAAAAGCCACCTTTTCACCACGCTTGATAGTCAGATTGACATGTTCGAACACCAGATGCCCGTATGCTTTCTTCACCTCGTCACAGATGACGGGATAGTCGCCGCTTCTCAGACAGGGTGGAAACTTCAGGTGCATAGCAGCATTGTCGACCTCATCCACCTCAATAGGCACCATTTTCTCCAGCTGACGTAGACGTTGCTGCACCTGTACGGCTTTCGTAGGCTTATAGCGGAATCGCTCTACAAACTCTCTGATATCAGCCATCTCTTTCTGCTGGTTCTCGTAAGCCCTAAGCTGCTGTTCGCGTCGCTCCCTTCTCAGAGTCACATATTCATCGTACTTCACACGATAGTCGACGACGTGACCACAGCTGATCTCCAGCGTACGGTTCGACACATTATTAATAAAGGCCCTATCATGACTGACCAATATCACAGCCCCGCTCCAAGATGCCAGCAGCAGCTCCAGCCACTGTATGCTTTCAATATCGAGATGGTTGGTAGGCTCGTCGAGCAGTAGCACATCGGGATGTCGCAGCAGGATCTTTGCCAGTTCAATACGCATCCGCCATCCTCCGGAGAACTCACGTGTTGGGCGTTCAAAATCCGTCCGTAGGAATCCCAGTCCCACGAGAGTGCGCTCGATAGCGGCATTCTGACCTTCTGCCCCCAGCATGAGATATCGCTCGTGCTCAGCAGTATATAGTTCCACCAGCTGCATGTAGTCATCGCTCTCATAGTCTGTCCGCTCATTCATCTGTCGCTCCAGCCGCTGCAGGCGATCCTTCATCTTCTGCATGTCGGCAAAAGCTTTCTGTGCTTCCTCACGCACCGTCGTATCGTCCTGTAGGTTCATCACCTGTGGTAGATAGCCAATGGTGATGTCCGACTGAACATTCACCGTACCTGCTGTTGGGCGCTCCATACCACAGAGTATCTTCAGCATAGTAGACTTACCGGCCCCGTTCTTGCCCACCAGGGCAATACGGTCACGAGCATTGACCACAAAACTTGCGTTGCTGAATAGCGGCTTCACGCCAAATTCAACCTTCAGTCCTTCTACAGAAATCATTCGTTACGTAACATGTTTGACCTGCAAAGGTACGAAGAAGCAGTCGAAAAACCAAATTAATTTTTACTTTTCATGCTTTTTACGCATTTATTTCGTATCTTTGCAGCATAAATGTCAAACCTAGATACAATATGAACCATCGCAGCATACTCCTATCCTGTGCCTTTTGCCTGGCCTCAACGACTCTAGCCCAGCCGGCTATCGACTGGGGCGACCAGCATAACGGCACGTACAAGAATCCGGTACTGAATGCCGACTATAGCGACCCCGATGTTATCCGCGTCGATGACAAGTACTATATGGTAGCCTCCGACTTCCACTATCTGGGCATGCAGGTACTGGAATCGGAGGATATGGTCAACTGGCACCTCATCAGTCAGATCTACGACCGCTTCGCACTTCCCGGATGGGACCAGAACATGCACTATGCCGGTGGCTCGTGGGCACCTGCCATCCGCTGGCACGAGGGCAAGTTCTACGTCTATTTCTGCACCCCCGACGAGGGGCTCTTCATGTCAACGGCAACAGACCCCGCTGGTCCCTGGAGCCCCCTGCATTGCGTAAAGGCTATCGCCAAATGGGAAGACCCGTGCCCGCTCTGGGACGACGACGGACAGGCCTATCTAGGCAGGAGCCGTCATCGTGCAGGTCCCATCATCATCCACAAGATGACACCCGACGGACGTGAGCTCCTCGACGATGGTGTGACCGTCTATACTGGTCCTGTGGCAGAGGGCACGAAATTCCTCAAGCGCAATGAATTCTATTACATCATTATTCCTGAGGGAGGAGTAGGTGGTGGCTGGCAGACCGTTCTTCGCTCCAAGAACATCTATGGGCCCTACGAGAAGCGAGTCGTACTTGAACAGGGTAGCACAGCCATCAATGGCCCTCATCAGGGAGCGCTGGTCGACACCCCCGACGGCCAATGGTGGTTCTATCACTTTCAGGAGACGCATCCCCTGGGACGTGTGGTCCACCTGCAGCCCGCCAGATGGAAAGACGACTGGCCACTGATGGGTGTTGATATCGACGGCAATGGCATCGGAGAGCCTGTAGCCGTATGGACAACGCCTAATGCTTCTGCCAACACCTCTGCCCATCTGCCTGCCACCTCAGATGAATTCTCTGGCGACCAACGCTATTGGGTAGGACAGCAGCAACGTGCTCTGGGACTGCAATGGCAGTGGAATCACAACCCCGTAGACGACGCCTGGAGCCTCAGCGAGAAGAAAGGCTGGCTCACCCTGCACGCCCTTCCTGCCGCCAACTTGATGACTTGCCGCAACATGCTCACCCAGAAGACAATGGGATTCGAAAGCGAGGCCGTCACCAAGATTGACTGCTCAGCTCTGAAAAACGGTGATCACGTGGGATTGCTCTGCATGGGCAATCGTTTCATGGGCATTGGTATTCTCAAGGAGAACGGCCGCTATTCACTCTATCTGGAACATGACGGACAGCGTACCATTGTCCAACCATTCAAGCAGCATACGGTCTATCTGAAAGCAAATATCAACAGCCAACAGAACCAACATTCCTTTGGCGTCAGCACAGACGGGAAGAAATTCTCACCCGTTGGCGAACCCTTTACCTTACGGATGGGCAGTTGGAAGGGGGCACGCACAGGCCTGTATCTATATAATGCCACAGGTGTTACTGGCGGGAAAGCCTGCTTCGACTATTTCCACTACGACATCCTGCGATAACAAGTTCTCATAGCCTGGGGGCCATCTATCTCAGTCTCAGCACGTCGCCCACCTGAATACTGTAATCAGGTGTGAGGCGGTTGAGCTTGTAGAGCGATTGCAGTCTGATGCCGTACTTCTGCGCGATGGTGTACATCGACTCGCCAGCAGCCACCGTGTGTGGCAGTCCCTTGAACTCCTTCGGTGCTTTCTTTTGTTTCTTTTTCAGCCACACGATCTCGCCTGGCTCCAGACGATCACGCTTGTCGCGCTCGTTGTAGCGTGCCAGCTTACGATAGGAAATGCCTATCTCTTCAGCCAGGGTCTTGAACGTATCTCCCTGACGGGCATAGAGATAATAGTTTTTGTTAAAGACATAGATAGGATGTAGCGGCTGTCCGTTGACATTTCCGTCGTGCGAACGTTCCACCAGGAACTTATCGTAGTTCTTGGCCTTGTCATACTGGCTCAGGCCGTTGCTTTCTATGATATTGATCAGGCTCTGGGCATATTGTGGATTGGTGGCATAGCCAGCAGCCTTTAGCCCTCGTGCCCATCCTTTATAGTCAGTTATCTTCAACGAGAACAGCTTGCGATAGCGTTGCCCTTTGGCCAGAAACCTCGAGTGGTCCTCAAACGACTCGTAGGCGCTGCTATAGGCCCGGAAGCACTCGTTCTTCCTATCGTCGTCGCGATAGACGGTACGTCCCGTCCATCCGTGACACTTGATGCCAAAATGGTTGTTTCCCTCTGTTGCCAGCGTGCTCTGTCCGGCTGCCGACTCCAGCAGTCCCTGTGCCAGAGTGATGCTGGCGGGCACCTTCCATTTCAGCATCTGCTCTATGGCAATGTCACGATAGCGTTCTATGTACTGCTTATACCGCTGGGATGTCTGCGCACTGGCATTCAGTACCATCGTTGCCAACAGGGTCAGCAACACCAATAATTGTCTGTTACGTACTGTCATCATTCTCATCCCCCTATACATTTACGCTTATAGTGACTCACATTCCTTTAGCCATAGAGTATTGGCTGCATCGCTGGCCATTCGCCAGTCGCCTCGTGGCGAGAGGCTCACACTACCCACCTTAGGTCCGTCCGGCAGGCAAGAGCGCTTGAACTGCTGGTTGAAGAAGCGGCGACAGAAGGTCTGCAGCCATTTCTTAATCGTAGCATCGTCGTAACGGTCTCCAAAGGCATGCTGAGCCAGCATATATACCTTCTGCGGACGGAATCCGTAGCGGACCAGATAGTAGAGGAAGAAATCATGCAATTCGTAGGGTCCTACCAGGTCCTCTGTCTTCTGCTGGATGTTTCCTTCTGCATCAGCAGGCGTCAGCTCTGGCGAGATGGGGGTGTCCACCACGTCAATCAGCGTGTGACGCTGCCCTGCAAAGAGTGGCAGCTGAGCCATATAGCGGATGAGATACTGTACGAGTGTCTTCGGCACCCCACCATTGACGCCATACATCGACATATGGTCGCCATTGTACGTGCACCAGCCCAGCGCCAGCTCCGAGAGGTCGCCAGTACCTATCACCATACCTCCCACCTGGTTGGCCACATCCATCAGGATCTGGGTACGCTCGCGGGCCTGCGAGTTCTCGTAGGTCACATCGTGCACCTGCATCGAGTGTTCGATATCCAGGAAATGCTGTGTGACAGCCTTTGCGATGCTGATCTCCCGCTGAGTGATGCCTAGCGACTCCATCAGGGCAACGGCATTGGTATGCGTGCGATCGGTGGTGCCAAAGCCCGGCATCGTAATACCGATGATGCCCCGTCGCGACAGTCCCATCATGTCAAAGGCACGCACCACGATGAGCAGTGCCAGCGTGGAATCGAGTCCACCGCTGATGCCTATCACGGCCTTGTCGCAGTGGGTGTGCTGCAAGCGCTTCACCAGTCCCAGGGTCTGGATATTCAGTATCTCCTCACAGCTCTGTGCCATCTTGTCGTCGGCAGGAATGAAGGGATGGGCATTTACCGAACGGATCAGTTCAAAGTCGCGCGGTGCTATAGGCTTACAGTCTACGAAGTGTGCTACTGCACCATCCTGAGCCGTGCGAAACGTAGTATTGTTCTGCCGCTCCGAACGCAGGCGGTCGATGTCTATCTGCTGTATCCTCAGCTGTGGGTCCAGCGAGAAGCGGCTTGCCTGTGCCAGCAGCTTGCCATTCTCGAAAATCAGGGCATTGCCGCCATACACCACATCCTGTGTCGATTCGCCAAAGCCACAGCTACTGTAGACATAGCCACACATCATGCGTGCACTCTGCTGGCTGACCAGCGACACCAGGTAGTCGTGCTTGCCGATAAGCTCGTCGGTAGCCGAGAGATTCAGGATGATGTCTGCCCCTGCCAGCGCCAGGTTGTTGCTCGGTGGCAATGGTGCCCACACGTCCTCGCAAATCTCTATGCCAAAGCAGGCACCGTCGCAGGTACGGAACACCTGTGGCTCTGCCGACACGTGTACTGGCGAGCCTGCCAGATAGACATCCTGGGCGATGAGGTCTGTAGCAGAAGCGAACCAGCGCTTCTCGTAGAACTCATTGTAGTTGGGCAGATAGGTCTTTGCCACCAGCCCCAGCAGACAACCGTGTTGCACCACCGCAGCACAGTTATAGAGCAGCGAGCCTATGCGTACTGGCAAGCCGAGTACGGTGATGATATCCAGCTTACGAGTAAAATCGAGCAGGACGAGCAGTCCCTCTTCTGCCTTGTCGAGCAACAGCTGTTGGCGGAAAAGGTCCTGACAGCTATACCCCGTCAGGGATAGCTCGGGGAAGACAATGATCTCGGCACCTTTGCCTTCTGCCTGAGCAATGAGGCTTTCCATCTGCTGCACATTGTAGTCAACATCGGCTACCCTCACTCCTGGTATAGCGGCAGCCACTTTTATCATTCCGTAATTCATTGTGATAAGCTCCTATTCTTTTGTATATTATTTGATGGTTACCTGTGTGGCACCATAGCCGTATTCCTGAAACGATGCGTCCTGATAACTATATGACTTATAGCGGTATTGCAGCTCGTTGACCAGTGCCTTCCTCAGCACGCCCTCACCCTTGCCGTGTATGAACACGATTTGGGTACCCTTTTTCTTCTCGAAATCCTTCAGTGTCTTGCGGAAGACGTCCAGCTGATAGTTCAGGATGTCTGAAGACGACATTCCCGCTGTGGTTTCCAACAGTTCCGATGCGTGCAGGTCTACTACCACCGGGCCATTGTCGTCTTTTGACGTCCTGGCAGGCTGCACTTTGGGAGCTGCTTCCATCTTGGGCTTGTACATATTGGCTTTCAGTTCCTGTGTGTCAATGACCAGAGGTCTCACCACCTTATCGTTCTCTACCAGCGTATAGACCAGTGCCGGCTGCTCGAAGAAGTCACTGTCCTGGAATGTGTGTAGCTTGAAGAACTTCACACCGTCTATACGCAACTGCACGTCGATGGTGGGTTTCATCAGAAACGACTTGTCACGCTTATACGCCACCAATTGCACGGCAACACGCTCCAGCTGGTTCAGGTCCTGCTGTCCAAACTCCTCTATAAACAACTTGGTGTTGGGCTCCACCTCGTCAGTACTCCTCAGCCGCCATCCGTTGTTCTCTGCCGAGAGATAGGTATATCGCAGATAATAATTGGAATCATTGACCAGATAGGCCTCGAAGCGTGTATGACTGAGCATCTTCACCTCCATCGGCACAAAGGCCAGGTAGGCAGACAGCTGCTCACCACCCCGTCGCTCCTCTGGCTGAGGGCGGAAGGTGACAGGCTTGTCGGCAGGCTCCGTCTCCGTAGCCTTCTCCTGCTGTTGCCTGCGCTGTTGCTGCTTCACCTCCACGATGCGACTGGTGTCGTAGTTCTCTTCTCCCACTACAACCACCTCGCTGACCGGCATTGGCACCTGGAAGCCATCCTCGTCTTCCACCAGCACGATATTCTTACCCTGGAAACCAGCCACACGGCCACCTCCAATCTCACTAAGAAACCTCACATTATCTCCTATCTTCATATCTTTATATCGTTTTAAAGTGCAAAAGTACGAATAAGTGAGAAGAAAACCAAATTTTATTTGAGTTTTCTCGTAATGATGGAGCTGCCAGCCTGCAAGACAATGCCCTTGACATTCTTTTTTTTGAAGAACGCCAAGGGACTTGTATAGTCAGAGAGATGTCTTATTCCAGGAATCCGTCCATGATGACTGTTGGTGCCGCATTCCTGTCGAAGGCCCCCAGTTTGTAGCCGCCTGGCTGGCATTGTGGCTCCCAGTAGAAGACACCCCTGCAGTGACCGCCTGTCTGTGAGCGTGATTCGCGGATCACTCGTGTCAGCTGTCGCTTGCCTTCCTCCATCACCTCTGGCTTCTGTTCGTTGACTTCGAAACCCGTCTCCACAATCATCACATCGCATTTGTACTTCTCGCTGACGTGACGGATGTTAGCCATACAATCGGTGATGATATCGTCGGCATTCAGCTCCGGATGGCCATCCATAGCCCAATAGGGATAGAGCGACATACCCACCATATCGAACTTTCCGCCATACTTCAGTATCGTATCCAGGTTGTGGTCATAGAGGTCCTGCCGGTGTCCTCTGTCCAGATGGACGATGACGATAGCGTCTGGGAATACCTCCTTCACGGCATCGTAGCCAGCACCAATGAAGCCGGCATACTGCTCCGGATGTGTCTTGATATGCCCCATCGACTCGGTGACGATAGTGTTGCCCTTCTCGTCTTTCACCTCCCATCCCCGCTCGTTGGTCTTCACATTCCACAGCAGGCCATTGGTGGTCTCATTGCCCACCTGCACCCATCGCGGCTTGATATCGTTTTCCTTCAGCAGCGACAGCACCTCGATGGTATGCTGGCGCAGGTCCTCTTTCATCTGCTCGAAGCTATGCCCCATCCAGGCCTTGGGTATAGGCTGCTTGGCTGGGTCTGCCCATGAGTCGCTATAGTGGAAATCGACCATCAGATCCATATCGAGGGCCTTCACTCTCTTGGCCATCGCCAGCAGCTCGTTCTTGTCGCACGAGCCTCCACGGGGGTTCACCCATACTCGCATGCGGATGGCATTGATCTGGTAATCGTTCTTCAGTAGTTCCAGGCACTCCCGCTCGCGACCGCTACGGTCGTGGAACACCACGCCGTGCCGTTCCTGTCCCGTAAGGAATCCTACGTCGGCACCCTTCACAAAATCGCTGGCGGTCTGAGCGCCTACCATCATGGGCAGGGCCATGAATGCAGATAAGACAAAGATTAGTTTTTTCATCATAAGAAGCTTTTAGTAGTTGTGTGATATTAAACCAAATTCTCTGCAAAGATACGCATTATCTGAATGCAGCCAAAGCATGACGGTTTAAAAGTTGTTAAAGAACCGCTGACCGTTACATTATTTCAAGAAAATGAACAGCACATACAAATCGTCACTTATCAAGCAAGCGCTTTCGTGCGGGGTGCGGACGGGAAGGGGACTATGTCCGTGGACCACCGACCTACTGAACGGCTGGCGCGTTTCGGGTCTGAGCCACCAACAGCGGGGGCGCGCAGCCCCTCCCCTCCACTTAGGCCTCTTTGGGAGGGGCAGGGGTATGTGGCCTGGGGTATGCAGCTAGTTCATGTCGCCGTTCTCGCCGGGATCGTCACCGCCAGTGGGGGTGGTGCCGCTGCCGCTGCTGTCGCCGGTGCTGGTGCCGGTGCCGCTGCTGTCGCCGGTGCCGCTGGTGTCGCCGGTGCCGCTGGTGGTCTCGGGATCGTTGTCCTCCACCTCGCCGCTGTCGCCCGACGTCACGCGCTTCAGCACGTTGCCCTCCTCGTCGAGGCAGGTGATCTGGATGCTGGTGTTCCGCAGCTCGTCCTTCACGTCCGTGTTGGGGGTGAAGATGATGCGGCGCACGCTGATGAGCGACGTCTTCACGTCCTCCAGGTCGGCAACAGCCTTCGAGCGAACACCGAAGCGCATCGTGCCAAGACCGGGCAGGGGTACGCTGTGACCCTCGGTGGCCCAGGTGCGGATGACCTCGCCGGCGGCATCCCAGGCGGCCTTGATCACGCCCACAGAGATGCCGCTGTGGGTGGATGCCTCGCTGAACACCTTCTTCTCGTTGATCGGAGCGTAGAGGTCGGGACGCATCACGAACTTCATGCCTGGATTCTTGCCAAGCTTCACTTCACGTAGTTGTGCAATTACTTTGATAGCCATAATGTCTGGTTTTGTTACGTTTGTTAATAATTTTGTTAATACTATCCGTGTCTCCTGACTGGCCTCCGAGGCTGCTGTGACAGGTGGAATTTGCAAAGGTTAATGCGCGCAATTGTTAAATTTATCCGTCGCAATTTTTACCTCCAGAGCCCGTCTCGTCGGTTTATCAATTTGACACTGCAAAGGTAAACATATCCGATTGCGGTTCACGAATGTTTCGCAAAAAATTTTTCATTTTCCTGCGATTTTTTTTGCTCTGCACACAACAGCGTTGCAGCGTTGCAGTGTTGCAGTTCTCTTAAGGCTATTCCTATACCCTGAAAATATACCTATATTTATAATATAAATAAATATAGAATTAATCTTTGACTTTTGTACAATCCATTTTGGAACTGCAACACTGCAACACTGCAACACATGCAGCAAAATTTCCCGGTAGTTCGGACTGCTGAATTGATAGACTTAATTTTTGACCTTCGTACAATCCATTTTGGAACTGCAACACTGCAACACTGCAACACATACAGTAAATTCCCCCGGGGTAGTCCGGACTGCTGAATTGCACCTTCTATTTTAGAGTACGTATTTCTAAATTTAATCACAATTATCTCCTGGAAGATTTTTTGAGACTTGCCCCCAACGTTTGCTCTGCCCTCTCAGGTGTCGCAGGCGTTGCAGTGTTGCAGTGTTGCAGTTCTCTTAAGGCTATTCCCACCCCCTTAAAATATGCCTATATTTATTTATATATATATAAATATAGAATTAATATTGGACTTTTGTACAATCCATTTTGGAACTGCAACACTGCAACACTGCAACACATGCAGCCAAATTTTCCCGGGGTGTTCGGACTGCTGAAGTGCACGATGTATTGTTTAGTGCGTATTTCTAAATTTAATCACAATTATCTCCAGCAGATTTTTTGAGACTGGCCCCCAACGTTTGCTCTGCCCTCTCAGCCCTCTCAGGCGTTGCAGCGTTGCAGTGTTGCAGCGTTGCAGTGTTGCAGTTCTCTTAAGGCTATTCCCATACCCAGAAAATATATCTATATCTATATTTATATATCTCCCATAAGATTTTTTGTGACTTGCCCCCAGCCGTTTACTCTGCCCTCTCAGCCCTCGCAGGCGTTGCAGTGTTGCAGTGTTGCAGTTCTCTTAAGGCTATTCCCACCCCCTGAAAATATGTCTATATGATAAACTCTGGGGGGGTACTCCTATCCGACGACGAAGTAGTGGAATACCTGATGCCCAGCACAAGAAGCAGGAAATGCCGCATGTTTAACAAATATCATCTGATGGGTATCATTTGTGTGCTTAGGAGCAATGGCGTCTATGAGCAATACAGCGATCGCAAGTATGATGCCCAGCTGGAGCCCGATTGCGAAGACAGTCCGTACAGAAAGTATCTTGGAATGGGCATTGATCGGCATGAAATAATATTGAAGATAAGGAAAATCGTCGTAGAATTCCAACATTAACTCTTGGGGAATTGATACCCTTTCCCCCCAATCACATAACATAGTAACTTTGCATCCAGAAACCAAACGGGGAGATAGACCGGTCCTCCTGCCGCGCGGTAGTTAACATCTTATTTATTCAAAAATGAACAACATCAAAACTTTCACAAACACGCAGTTAGGCGAGATCCGCACGCTGACCGATGGACAGGGCGAGCCCAGGTTCGTGGGTAAGGATGTGGCAGAGGCGCTGAGATACAGCAATCCAAGGAAAGCGCTTAACGACCATGTTGATGAGGAGGATAAGGGGGTAACGAAACGTGACACCCCTGGCGGACAACAGGCCATGACCATCATCAACGAGTCGGGTCTCTACTCCCTCATCCTCTCTTCAAAGCTGGCGTCGGCCAAGCAGTTCAAGCGCTGGGTGACCACCGAGGTGCTGCCTCAGATCCGCAAGACGGGCGGCTATATCCCCACGAAGGCTGCCGACGGCCGGACGCTGACGGCTGAGGAGGTGATGGCACGGGCCGACGAGATCATAGGCCGCACGCTGCAGCTGGTCAACGCTCCCAACACCGGCTGCCTGACAGCTACCGACGTGGCCCGCGCATGGGGTCTGGAGACGAGCGACTTCAACCAGCTGTTGCGCCGCATGGGCATTCAGCAGCGCAGGGGTGGCCGCTGGTGCCTGGCTCCGCAGCTCGAGGGCAAGGGACTGACCGAGGTGCGATGCTTCGCGTTCTACTCGCTGCAGGGCAAGCGTCGCATGAAGGAGTATATGGTGTGGACACCCGCTGGCCTCGACTACCTGAACCATCGCTTCCTGTCACAGCCACACGAGCTGCCCAGAATAGTACAGCTGCTGAAGAACAGGAAGAAGCAGGGACTGATTGTGCAGACGGAAGCAGGTTTCTTTATAGCAGCGTACCTAAAAAAACCAAGTCCCTGATCACTCAGGAACTTGATCTGAATAAACGAAAATACCAACTTACACATTGTAGCAAATATGCTCACATTTAGAACTTATACTTATAGCTTACACCTATTACATGTCGATTGCTCTCGTCCTCATCTTTCTTATTCTGCTGGTACATATAGTACATTTCCAGTTCGTGCTGCTTGGAGATGCGCCACTCGGTGCCAGCTGCATAGCGTATTTTGTCCAGGCCGCTGCCTCCTACGGTTGTCTCTGCACTCACGAAGGGTCGCCACTGCTTCGACAGCTTATACTTCAGCTGCAGACGATTGCGCCACTTGTTAGTGCCCTTGCCTTTGTACACATGGGTGTCGGCCTCCTCGCCATAATAGCGGTCGTCATCCTCATCGGTATAGTTCCAGTAGCGCTGTACGGTCTTCTCTGGGCGATAGGTGTACTGCCAGCGCTCGCGCAGTGAGATGCCCAGCTTGCCAATCTTGTAGGATGCCGTGAGCGATACGTTCAGACGATGGCGGAATCCCCAGTAGTCGGCATATTTCTTGCCGCTGTTGTTCACCTTGTGGTTGTGGTCGTTGAGCAACGAGTAGCCCACACTGGCCTTCAGCCAGGGAGTGAGGTCGTAGCTGGCCCCTACCCCGACGCTCCAGCGGTCTATCTCGCCAAAGCCGTCGTCGCGAGTACGGAGTTCGGCACCACCTTCAATGCTCAGCTTGTCGGTAATGGATTTTTCTACATTCGCCTCGGTCCAGATGCCGAAGTCGTCGCTCTGTGCCCTTGCGGGGGTTGATGTCAGCTGGCAGAAAGCTATGGCCAGGCTTGCCATCAGGATTCGGTTGTTGTTCATACTTCTCTCCATTGTGATTTCTTTACTTTGAATAGCCCGTCCACATCGTTGGCTTCCTGTCCACGATAAGTGACCTTCAGCACGGCAGTGTCCTTGAGGAAGTCCACGCCACCAACGTCAATCTTCAGAATCTCAAGCCCCAGTCGCTGCTCCAGGTCTGCCTTCAGCTCGTCGTACTTCTCTGGCTTGATCAGTTCTATGCGGTCGTACTGTATGAGTTTTGTCGACTGCACCTTCAACTTCATCTCGCAAAGGGCTATGGCAGCCACGACGATGAGGTCAATGACGATGAGCTTGCCCATGTCTGCGATATGGTTGGGGTCTATTTGCTCCACGTCGAACATCGCATGCACCACCGACAGACAGACAATGATGAAGAGGTAGGTCATCTCACGGACAGGCATCGTGTCGGTACGATAGCGCATGATACTGAAGATGCCGAAGAGTCCCAGGCCGACGCCCATCGTGGCCTTGCCGCGATCCATACCCATCATGAAGTATACCAGGAAGAAGATGGCTACGGAGATGAGCATGAAGGTGAAGTAGAAGTCACGTCGATGACACTTCTTGTAGTACAGCCGGTCAACGATGATCCAGTTGACAACGACACAGATGAGGAATCGCAACAGAGTGTTTGAGAAATCACTCGTGAAAATGCTTGCTAGTTGTTCCATAAATAGCTTGTTTTATGATTAATTATTGATTATCTTTCCTGAGGATGATTTCCACATCGCGCAACTTGTCCTTGAAACGGTTGACGGGAAGCTGGGGATTGGTCATCGCGGCACCCATGCAGTACTTGCTGAAGCCGTGGGCATGTATATGCAGCTGTCGCAGCATCTCCAGCACGGGTGAGAACACCTGTCCGTCACGCTTCAGCTCTACGATGACCAGCGGTCCCATATCTTTCGACTTGCCCGATACCAGATTGTTGAACTGCAGCTGCGTATCGATGGTCAGCCGCTCGGTCTTGGCATTGTTCACCAGCGTCACCCTGCGGAAGAAGTTGTGCATGTGGGGCTGCAGGCTGTCGACATCGAAATGCAGCCGCTCGGCAATGAAGTCACGCTTCTGTTGGTCGGCAAGGTCCATATCGGTGACCTCTATGCGCTTCTTCTTCGTGCGACCATGATTGTTCTTGGTCTTGATCTCCATAAACTGCAGGTTGGAACTGACATAGGTGCGGAAGCGGATCTTCTGCCGTCCTGTGTGCCCATGCTGGTGCTCCTGATACATGCCATACGAGTAGGTATCGAAATACGTAGTGTCATAGAGCATGTTACGCTGGCCGTCAATGTCCTGCACATAGTAGTCCTGCTGTGCCATCTCGAGCAACGACAATAGTCGGGGCATCGTGGTGACGAACTTCGTATCGGTGCGGTTCATCAGCTTCACACCACTCATCTCGGCTAGCGTGATCGGCTTCATCTGCTGTAAGAGCTGTTCCATCATTGCGTTCTGGGTTTTAACTTGTGGTGCAAAGGTAAGCAATAAATAGGATATAACAAAACGATTTCAGCAAACACTACCTTTTTTTCAGCAAATACACACAGAAAAGTATCCTTTGCTCTATTTTCAGCCTTTCCTATGACTTTTTTCAGCATTGGGGACTATTCTTCTATCACCGTTGAATACCGACATCCTGGAAAGCTTCGCGTACATTATATAACTTATCAGCTGCATCATTCTTCTCCCTGAGAGTATTCAAAAAGGTTCTATTTCTTATCACTTTTTCCTTTTTATCATTATCACCCCAAAAAGTGCCTGTTTTTTTTGGAGATTCCAACAGAATTTTGTAACTTTGCAGCCAAACGTTAACGATTTCTTTTTCAACCCGAAGCTATAATTTTAATGTCAGCAACAATACTATCCACATGCCGCGAGGCCTTCTGTTCAAATATGGTACTGTCGAGCATCGACGGTAGCCATTAAGCGATGTTGAATCACCTATACAACTTTTTTACATATTTCATTTACATTAACTAAAATCTTATTTTTATGAGAAAACTAAAACTAATCTTTGCGGCTGCAGCACTCTTCGTATGTGCTGGAGCATTCGCACAAAAGGATGTTACGAGTCAGTACATCAAGAACGCAACGCTGTCGAGCCTGGATGGGTGGACATATGTAAATTTCAATGCCCCACAAAAAGGCAACAACACAACTGGTTATGCAACAGAATCTTATGCGGGATGGAGCAGCTTGACCACGACAGAGTTCTCCCTGACTCAGACCATTACTCTTCCTGCCGGCAATTACACACTGGTCAACTACTCTTTCTACCGTTATGGTGAGAAATTTGACACCAACGCTGCTACGTCTAACGCCGTATTGAAGGCCGGCAACGACAAAGTGGCCATCAAGACGCTCGGCAGCATTACTGCTGCTGGATATGCAAACAGTCAGGCTGAAGGTGCCAACGCATTCGATTCTAAGATGTATCGTAATGCACTCGACTTCACCATCGCTGCTGATGGGACAGAAATCGAAATTGGCATCGCTGGTACATTCGATTTGATGCGCTCGTGGTGCATCGCTGGTATGTTCGAGCTGATTGACAATGGGCAGCTTGCCACTATGGATGCCCCATTCGATGTGACGGGCTTCATCACCAACCCAGGCTTCGAGTATCGCGACATGACCGGATGGACGCTTTCTGAAGATGCTGCTTTCGGTGCGCAGGGCAACAATCAGTCTTTCAAGGTTGGTGGATATTATGCAGAAAAGTGGCAGTCTTCTGACAATGGTGCCCTGACAGAACGGAGCATGAGTCAGACGCTTTCAGGACTGGCACCAGGCTACTACAAACTGAAGGCAAACCTGGGTGGCAATGGCACCTATCTGAAGCTGAACGACAAGACCGTTTCCTGGACAGAAGATGGAGACTATACCGTGGGCTATGTGCTCAGTGCCGACGAGGACCTGACCATTACCGCTGGTAAGACTGCCGAAGGAACGGCTAACTGGGTTCACTTCGACAACTTCAAGCTCTATTTCTGTGGCGATGTGGCTGCTGCCCTGACAACCCTCCTTGCGCAGGTATCGGAATACAAAGGCAAGATTCCTACTAAAGTCTACAGTGAACTGCAGACCAACGTTGCCACCTACAACCAGACTTACTCTGATGTGGATGAGCTTCTTGCTGCCATTGATGCTTTGCAGGCCCTCTATACTGAAGCAGACAAGTGGATAGAGCCATACGCTACCTTCCTCGAACTGAAGACGAAGATACAAACTAGCTATACTGCCTATCCGAACATACAGTCAGCACTGAATGTATTAGCACTTATTGTCGAAAGTTTGGAAGGGGATAAACTCGACACTCTCATTACCTACAACACGGCTCTTGCCACAGCCGTCAGCAAATTTGATGAGTGGATTGAGCTGAAGGCTCTTGCCGATGCTCTCGTCGCTGTCGCCAACGACAACAGCGATGCCAACACGACTCTAAGTGGTGTTATCACTACTCAGGAGAATAATGTGCAGGCTGCTGATTTCGCCAACGACCAGGAAACAGCCATCCTGACTGTCATCACGGCAACCTCTACACTGAAGGAAGCCATGAAGACCTACGTCTACGCTGCTAACCCTGTGGGCGATGGTGCCAAGTTCGACTGCACATTCATGATGACCAACCCCGACCTGACTGGTTTGACAACATGGCAAAAGGCTGACGGCTGGTATACAGAGGAAAGTGACGGCAACAGCCAGGTCATGGTCAACGACAACAAGACAAACGGCGACTACAGCTACTTCTATGAGTACTGGTCCGCCTCTGCAAAGGCAAGTGGCAAGTTCGCACTCTACAATGCCGTGACGCTGCCAGAAGGTACCTACTCCATGAGCTGTTATGCCTTCGCAGAAGACCAGTCGGAAAATACTCCCGTTGATGGCGTCTACTTCTATGCTAACGACACACAGGGCTCGTGCGTGACATCAACCATACTGGAACAGCAGTCCATCTCGTTCGTCAACAGTGCTAATCAGGAGGTAAAGATTGGCCTGAAGACCGTCACGGGCAACACACGCAACTGGATGGGTATCGGCTACATCGAGCTCTACAAGGTTCCTGCACAGGCATATACAATAAACGAGGACAATGCCTATGACAACACACAGAGCGGTGCCGGTGTCGTATCTCTGACACGCACCATCAAGGAAGGCTTCAACACCCTTGTACTGCCATTCTCTATGACCCAGGCAGAAGTAGAAACCAACTTCGGAACAGGTGCCAAAGCCTATATCATCAAGGAGTTCAATACTGAAGCCCAAAACCTCTCGTTCGTTAACAACGATGGCATCTCGGCTAATAAGCCTTGCCTGTTGAAAGCAACACAGGCTGGCACAGCCTATGAGCTGGCCAACCGCACCATAGTAGCAGGCGAGCCTGTCCACGCTGTCACCAATGCGACGATGACCGGCAGCTATGCCGCTTCTGCTACAGTACCTTATGACTCTTACATCGTCTACAATCAGTTGCTCTATAAGGTCAACAGCGATGTAACAATCAAGAACACTCGTGCCTACATCACACTCAGCGGTGTCAATTCAGCACGTATGCTCACCATGTCGTTCGACGGCGGCGAGACCACTGGCATCGCAACGCTCGAGAATGGCGAGCTGAAGGTGGAGACTGGCGTCATCTACGACCTCACTGGACGTCGCGTCAACAATCCATCCAAGGGCATCTATGTCATCAACGGAAAGAAAGTCATAAAGTAAGTATAACCAACTAAAAAAGTAATAGATATGAAAGCAAAATATGAAAAGCCTTCAATAGAGGTGATAGAGATGGCTCCTGAAAACATCCTGATTTCAACAAGTGCCAACGATGTAGATGGAGATTTCATCATGAATGGAGGTCTGACACTCGAATTTAACATCTTTAGCGGTGATTAATCATTGAACATGCTACTATCCCGAAAAAGGGATGATGAGCATACGACTAGGAGGAAGACAACGATGTGGTTGTTTTCCTCCTATTGTTTTTCCCTCCTCAAGAGGGGTTCATGGTTTTTAAGACTAAGTGCAGAAAAATGTATAAAGCCCTTGGATTCGGATTTTAAAAAAGACCCCCATCACCCGCTTGGAGAATTCTGCCTGAATCCGACTCGGATTCTGCCTGAATTCTCCTTGAATTGTGCCTGCAAACTCATCGAAAGGAACCATAGGTCGATGCTCTCATAGTCTTCCTTCGCTTCAGTCTCCTTTCACTCTCGCTCTAGCCATACTCCAACAGGAGCCTAGAAGCAGGCTAGAAGGAGGCTAGAAGCAGGCTAGAAGGAGGCTAGAAGGAGGCTAGAAGGAGGCTAGAAGGAGGCTAGAAGCAGGCTAGAAGCAGGCTAGAAGCAGGCTAGAAGCAGGCTAGAAGCAGGCTAGAAGCAGGCTAGAAGGAGGCTAGAAGCAGGCCCTCTCTACATTATCTCCTGTGGTCGGCAAGGTACATCCCTAGCAGGATAAGGATGCTGCCGACAATGAAGTAGACAGTGATCTGCTCCGACAGAATGGCCCAGGCAAAGAGAATGGTGGTGACAGGATTGAAGTAGACATAGTTGGTGGCCACAACAGCACCGAGCTTCTTCATCACCCAGTTCCAGGCCAGGAAGCACAGCATGGAGGCCACACAGCCCAGGAAGAGCAGATTGCAGAGCAACTGAGGCTGTTGGATGACCAATGAGATGTTAAGGCCAGGATAGGCGATGAAATAGGGAATCATCGACACGAGACCGTAGAAGAACACCTTGCGAGTGATGAAGAAAGTGTCGTAGCGTTGGTTGGCCCTGACCATCAGCAGACTGTAGAACGCCCAGCACACGCAGGCCGCAAAAGCAAGGCTGTCACCAAGAGGGGATAGATGCAGCACGAAATGTCCGTTGAGCACCACAACGATGACACCACAGGCAGCAAGCAACGTGCCCAGTGTCTGCGTCCTGCTCAGCCGCTCGGACTTGTAGAAGAAAGAGATGAGAACGGTGGCCAGCAGTGGGCATAGGCATACGATGAGCGAGGTGTTGGTGGTCGTAGTATAGTTCATCGCACCATTCTCGGTGAGGAAATAGAGCGAGCCACCCGTGATGCCCAGTCCCAGCATCAGCAGCTCGTCGAGCCAGCTGTCGGCAAACCACCGATGACGATAGGCACGCTCACCCCCTACCCCATCTGGCACCAGCCCCGCGCACAGCGAGAAGGCCAGCATGAGGACATAGGCAATGATGAAGCGCTGGGTGAATATCTGTGCAGGCGAGAGACCCGCGAGCAGCAGCAGCTTGGTGAAGACAAACGTAGACCCCCAGATGGCTACTACCACAAAGGCCAGGAGATGATAGCCTATCCTGCTATTGCCTGATCTCGATGTCACGCTTCACGTTGTTACGGATCTTACTGAGATAGGCCTGCATGCCCTGTGCGTCCTTGTGATCGATAATCTCGAGCAGCTCTTTCAGCTCGGTACGTATCTGGCTGACCTGGTCGTGGGTATAGGGATTGAAGAGTATCTCCTGCAACAGATAGTCGTCCTCGTTGAGCACCCCCTTAGCGATGCGCATGTGGCGCTTGAACGTGGTGCCTGGCGCATCCTGGTGCTTCATGACGGCAGCGAAGACGAAGGTGGAGACAAAGGGTATGGACAGCGAATAGGCCACCGTCTTGTCGTGCTCCTCGAAGGTATACTCATAGATGTTGAGCCCCAGCCGCTGATAGAGGTCCTTGAAGAAAATACGACCCATATAGTCACCCTCGCTGATGATGATGGCATTCTCCTCAGAGAGCTGCTGGAGATTGGCAAACGTTGGTCCGAACATAGGGTGCGTGCTGACATAGCGCATGCCAGTAGAGACGTAGAAATCCTTCAAATCGGTCTTCACCGAGGAGATATCACTGATGATGCACTCCTTGGGAAGATAAGGGATGACCTCGCGAAAGACAGGTATGGTGTACTTGAGCGTGACGGCATTGATGAGCAGCTCAGGAGCAAACGCCTTGATCTCATCGTAGGATGTGAACCGCTGGCAGTTGTAGGTGAATCGCATCCGCTTGGGATCACGCTCGAAGACCGCCACCTCGTGGTCGAAACTCAGCAGGTCGATGAAGAAGCTACCCATCTTGCCTGCACCCATTACTAATATTTTCATACTGATGAACTACCGTTCGCCGGCAGTCTTTATTTATTTGTTGATAATCTCGATCTGCTGTCTGACACTTTCCTCGTGAATGCTCTCGAAGACATGCGCCACAAATTCTGGTCCCATACCGCATAGCGCTCCCTGTGCTCCACGCTTGGAGAGGATCTCGTTGTAGCGTGATGCCTGTAGCACCGTCATATTGTGCTCGCGCTTGTACTGACCGATTTCACGGCACACCCGCATGCGCTTGGCCAGCAGGTCCATGAGCTGGTTGTCGAGCTCGTCAATCTGCTTACGCAACTGCTGTATGCCCTCGGTGGACGTATGCTCGTCGCGAATGACCAGCAACGAGAGGATATAGTCGAGCACATCGGGTGTGACCTGCTGTGCGGCATCACTCCATGCTTTGTCGGGGTCACAGTGACTCTCGACAATCAGTCCGTCGAAGCCCAGGTCCATAGCCTGCTGACAGAGGGGAGCAATGAGCTCGCGACGTCCGCCTATATGACTGGGGTCGCTGATGATGGGCAGTTCGGGGACACGACGACGCAACTCAATGGGTATCTGCCACATAGGCAGATTGCGGTATATCTTCTTGTCGTAGGACGAGAAGCCGCGATGGATGGCTCCCAGACGCTTCACGCCTGCCTGGTTGATACGCTCCAGAGCACCTATCCACAGCTCCAGGTCGGGGTTGACGGGATTCTTCACGAAGACAGGCACGTCGACTCCGCGCAGCGAATCTGCCAGCGCCTGTACGGCAAAGGGATTGGCAGAGGTGCGTGCCCCTATCCACAGGATGTCGACATCGTACTTCAGCGCCAGCTCCACATGCTCGGGAGTGGCCACCTCGGTAGACACCAGCATCTTGGTCTCTTTCTTCACCTGCTGCAGCCAGGGCAGCGCCTTCTCACCGTTGCCCTCGAAGCCACCAGGCTTGGTACGCGGCTTCCACACACCAGCACGGAAATTGTGGCAGCCCTTCATGGCCAGCTCACGGGCAGTAGTCATCACTTGTTCCTCGGTCTCGGCCGAACAGGGTCCTGCTATGACAAAAGGACGTTCATTGTCGCTCGGCAATTTTAGCGGTTCTAAATCTAATTCCATATTTTCTAAAATTATTATTTATTGAAAGAATCTAAAGATTTGAAAGATTTGAAAGATTTGAAAGAGGTGAAAGAGGTGAAAGAGATAAAGGATTATTCATGCGGAACGAAGTGGGTATGCTGATTGTTGAACACGGGATGAATGCTGTTGCGAATGTTGTCGGTATTGAAATTCACGACGTAGCCCATCTCACAATTCATCAAACGCAGGTAAGTGAACAACTGTTTCTCGAACAATTTGCGATAATCGACAACAGACTTCAGTTCCAGAATCAGTTTATCGTCAATGATGAGGTCCAATCGCATATCGGAAATGAGTACACCTTTATAATAGACTGGCACAGATACCTGATTTCTGACGCAAAAGCCATTGCTCCGCAACTCCTGCATCATCGCTTTCTCATAGATGCTCTCCAAGAGTCCTGGTCCCAATTGGTTATAGACCTCATAGACACATCCCAACACTTTATAATTGAAGTTCCAATCAATCATATCATCTTCTCAATCTTCATTCATCTTCACTCAATCTTTTTTATCTTCTCAATCTTTTTTATCTTCTCAATCTTTTAAATCTTTTAAATCTTTTAAATCTTCAGACTTTTTATTCTCACAAGCGCCTCCTGTATCTTCTCCTCCTTGGCACACAGCGAGATGCGGATGTATCGCTCACCATTACTGCCGAAGATGAATCCGGGAGTGATGAACACACGGGCCTCGTGCAGCAGGCTCTCGGTGAGCTCTTCCACATTATTATATATATTAGGTATGCGTCCCCAGAGGAACATACCCACCTGGTTGGGGTCGAAAGTGCATCCCAAGGCCTGCATGATCTGCTCTGCCCAGCGCCGACGGCAGGCATAAGTCTCGACATTATACTGGCGGTGCCAGTCGTCGCTGTTCTGATAAGCCTCGGCGGCAGCCAGCTGCAAGCCGCGGAACATACCGCTCTCGATGTTGCTCTGCACCTTCAGGATCCACGAGATGAACTCAGCATTGGTAGCACAGAGCCCCACACGCCATCCCGGCATATTATGGCTCTTCGACATAGAGTTGAACTCTATACAGCAATCCTTGGCCCCCTCCACCTGGAGGATGGAAAGCGGCCGCCGCTCGTTGAGGATGAAGGAATAGGGATTGTCGTTCACCACCACGATGCCCTTCTCGCGTGCAAAATCCACAATGCGGCGATAGAGAGCCTCACTGGCAGGAGCACCTGTCGGCATATTGGGATAGTTGGTCCACATCAGTTTCACTCTCGAGAGGTCCATCCTTTGCAGCTGTTCGAAATCGGGATACCAGTTGTTGTCCTCTTGCAGGTTGTAGTATACCACCTTGGCACCCAGCAGCTTCGACAGCGAGGTGTAGGTAGGATAGCCAGGATTGGGCACCAGCACCTCGTCGCCAGGGTTGACAAATGCCAGCGTCACATGAAGGATGCCCTCCTTCGAACCTATCAGCGGCAGGAGCTCATTCGCAGGATTCAAATCGACGTCATACCATCGCTTGTAGAACCCCGCCATCGCCTGTCGCAGCTCTGGCGTACCCATCGTAGGCTGATAGCCATGAGCAGCGGGGTCGTGGGCCACCTCACACAATTTATTGACAGTTGCTTCCGATGGTGGCATATCGGGGCTACCAATTGCCAGACTGATAATGTCACGGCCCTCAGCATTCAGCTGGGCCACCTCTTTCAGCTTGCGGCTGAAATAGTATTCACTCACCAAGTTGAGTCTTTCTGCTGGTTGTATCATACGCCTTTATATTCTCCTAATATTTTCAAATCACGTGTCAATGGAATAATCGCATCAATGCTCTGACGATAGCGGGTCAGGTTGTCGTAGGTCACGTCGACATAGAACAGGTATTCCCACTCTCGACCAATAATGGGCAGCGACTGTATCTTCGTCAGATTAATCTTGTAGAACGACAGGATGCTGAGCACCTGAGAGAGCGAGCCCTCCTCGTGAGGAAGCGAAAAGACGATGCTGGCCTTGTCGGCTTCGAGCAAGGGGCGTAGCATGTCAGCTTTCTGCGGTACGGAGCATACCAGGAACCGGGTGAAGTTGTGCTTGTTGTCCTCGATGCCATCTTCCAGCACCTTCAGCCCGTAGAGACGGGCAGCCTCTGCATGACAGATGGCAGCCCAACCATGATGGTCGCCCTCGGCAATCATCTTTGCAGAACCGGCAGTATCGTCACCTTCCACCACACGTAGCGAGGGGTGTTGCGACAGATAGTGACGCGTCTGCATCAGCGCTACCGGGTGAGAGTGCACCTCGCAAATCGTGTCCCAGTCATCATCAGGCAGACAGCAGATACAATGGGTGATATGCAACTTATGCTCACCGACAACGGTGGTACCACTGTCGCGCAGCAACTCGTAGTTATGGAGCAGGCTTCCTGCAATGGTGTTCTCGATGGCTGCCATCCCAATGACAGTTGGATCCTGGCGTATGCTGTCGTAGACCTGCTCGAAGGTCTGACAACATATCAACTGCAGCTGTTCGTTACTGAAATACTGACGAGCCGCAATGTCGTGGAACGACCCTGTCTCTCCTTGTATCGCTATTCGCTTCATCTCCGGATTGTTTCTTTAATTATAAAAGCCCCGCTTTCACCTTTCAGTGAAGCGGGGCTGTATCGTTATCTTCTTTCGTTCTTCATTATTTAGTTCATACGACCTTCCGCTTCACAATTGCTTGCAAAGTAAAAGTAAAAATAAAAGTATGCACTCTTTAGCGTCATAAATCTATCGTTTTGTCGTTTGCGGTTGCAAAATTATAACATTTTTGAAAAACAAGCAAATAAATCGCAAAGTTTTTTTTGCTTTTTGTCATAATTCAGAAAATTATATGTATCTTTGCATCTCCTTACAATAATATATAGGTTACTACCAATTTAGAAAAAATACAATGTTACCAACAGATAACAACCAAGAGCCACTCAGGATTATCGGAACGCCTGTCATGGAAAATGGGTGCTTCGTACTCAAGGAGTTTGCTATCATTGACAAAGTATGCGGCTGGATTTGCCCATGCTGTGGCAATGAAGTAAGTATCTGCCCTACACGCTCTGGCGAACAAACCTTCAGCTGCAGTATCTGCAACACACCGTTCAGGGTGAATGTAAATGGCGACGCCAGCACATTCCTGCCCTCAAAGAAAAGCAATCCAGCCAGGGGACTGCTGATCACCCCAGTAGAAGAACCTGTAGGACCACAGCAACCCGTAGCGCCAGGACCTATGGCGCCTGCATCTCCAGGACCCGTAGCGCCAGGACCTATGGCGCCAGGACCTATGGCGCCAGGACCTGACGGCCCTTCTGGAGGAGGTGCCACAGTCATTGGCAACAGGCCCTCAAAGGGCTATCTGCAGTGGGGAGGAATATTCAGCAGAAAGAAGCACATACTCAGGGAAGGACACAACACCATTGGCAGGAAAGACAGCCAGAAACATTCGGATGTGGAGTTTGACGATCCTGAGATGAGTAGGCAGTCCGTCTGCATCGATGCCTTGCCTGGAAACGAATTCATGTTCAACGTCAACAAAAGCCTGAATCCCGTGAAGGTGAACGGGAAGGTTATCTACCAGGGGTTCTGCATCAAACTAAGAAACGGTGATGAAATCACTATGGGAAAAACAAACATCACATTCAAAATTGACTAATTCTATAATTCTACCAATATGAAAAAGAGTCTCTTCACTACCACATTGGCAATAGTCTTTGCACTATCGGCACAGGGACAGGACGCCACTGCCACTATCCACCTGGGACAGGGGAAGCAGAAAATCAACAAGGAAATCTATGGACAGTTCTCAGAGCACCTCGGTTCGTGCATCTATGGAGGACTATGGGTAGGCCCAGAGTCGCAGATCCCCAACATTGACGGTTACCGCAAGGATGTCTTCGATGCCCTGAAAGCACTGAAGATTCCCGTGATGCGCTGGCCTGGCGGATGCTTTGCCGACGACTACCACTGGATGGACGGCATAGGACCGAAAAAGGACCGTCCTTCGTTGCGCAACAACAACTGGGGCGGTACTATCGAGGACAACTCCTTCGGTACACACGAATTCCTGAATCTCTGCGAGATGCTGGGCTGCGAACCCTATATCAGCGGCAACGTTGGATCGGGCACCGTAAAGGAGATGGCCCAATGGGTGGAATACATGACCAGCGACGGTGATACGCCTATGGCTCGCCTACGCAGACAAAACGGACGCGACAAGGCCTGGAAGGTGAAGTACTTCGGCATCGGCAACGAAGCCTGGGGATGCGGTGGAAACATGACGCCAGAATACTATTCGAACGAATACCGCAAGTTCAACACCTATCTGCGCGACCAGCCCGGCAACCGTCTCTATCGCATTGCCAGCGGTGCCAGCGACTACGACTACAACTGGACAGAGGTGCTCATGAACAATATCGGATTCCAGATGAACGGTGTCAGCCTCCACTACTACACCTGCTCTGGATGGAACGGTCCGAAAGGCTCCGCCACAGAATTCAGCAACGACCAGTATTACTGGGCACTGGGCAAGTGTCTGGAGATTGAGGAGGTCATCAAGAAGCACAAAGCCATCATGGACGAGAAAGACCCGGAAGGACGCATCGGACTGCTCGTCGACGAGTGGGGCACATGGTGGGACGAGGAGCCTGGCACGATTCCCGGCCACCTGTTCCAGCAGAATGCCCTCCGCGATGCCTTCGTAGCATCTCTTTCCCTGAACGTCTTCCATAAGTATACCGACCGTGTGAAGATGGCTAATATTGCACAAGTGGTCAACGTGCTGCAGTCGATGATCCTCACCGATCAGAAGGGAACGGGCCACATGGCTCTCACCCCCACCTACCACGTCTTCGAGATGTACACCCCATTCCAGGATGCCACCTATCTCCCTCTCGACCTGCAGACAGAGATCATCCCAGTGAGCAAGGAATATTTCAAGAAAAAGGAGAATGCCTCTGATGCAGGCTATCGCCCCTGTCCCATTATTTCCGCATCTGCAGCCAAGACCCAGGACGGCAGCATCGTATTTGCTCTGACGAATGTGTCACTCGACAAGGACCAGACCGTCAGCGTCAGCATCGACGACTTCAAGGCAAAAAGCGTGAGTGGCCGCATCCTCACCAGTAAGTCAGTAGGCGACTACAACGATTTCCAGAATCCTAATCGTGTAGCTCCAGCAAATTTTGCAGGTGCCAAACTAGGGAAGGATGGCAGTCTCAGCGTAAAGATGCCTGCTCACAGCATTGTCGTGCTCACACTGAAGTAGCCATTTCCTCTCATGGACAAAACAAAGAAATTGCTTTTGGCTGCAGTGAGCATCTTTCTGCCACTCGTATGTACCGCTCAGTACAAGCTTATTCGCATTGACAGCGAATCAGATGCATGGCGAAGCTCACAAAGGGTTTTCTTTGACAATGAGATGTCACGTCTACTAATGCCGCAGGGAACAGCCTTTGGAGTGAAGTGCATACCATCATTTTCACCAGAATGGACATTAACATACGACTCCGTGGCTCATGTACTGGTCTACAACAAGGCACAGAAAAGCATCTGGCATTCCACTTATGATGCAATGCACAAAAAAAAGACGAAGATAGATAAAGCAGGAAACAGGCTAATCACAAGTAAATTGCGTAAAAAGCCCAAAAACTATCAAGCGCCAGAGGTGAATACCTGTTCGCTAGCCGTCACCAATGACCAGGCTGCGATGCTACGGGCGATATGGAAAAGCGCCGTATATGATGCCGAAGACAGGGATGTTTCCATTTTGGATGGAACAAAGTGGGAATACTTCATTGAAGGTCGTCGTGCGAAATCACACCGTAGCGAAAATGTGCTAGTGAAATTCACAAACGAACTGACCAAAGCCGTCAGCACTGGCAATGCCGCCCGCAAGGACTCACTCATCGGGAGTGAGTTCCAGCGCGTCGCCAGTGACCTAACCATCACCCCGCAGCCACTATAGCTTCTACACTTACCGGTCAGACCAGTTTCAGCTATCTCTAACATCCTCACCTTTTCCCGTTTTTGGTTGAAAGTGCAAAGAAAAACAAGATTTTCCTTTGCACTTTGCCTGCTTATTAGTACCTTTGCAGCCGAAATGTAAGCAAACGATGAATTTAACAATACAAAACGATGAATAAGATAGTCAGAAAAGAGCAGTTCTCTGAAAAGGTTTTCCTCTTCGAGATAGAAGCTCCACTCATTGCCTTGAGCCGTAAGGCTGGCAACTTTGTTATTGTACGTGTAGACAAGCGGGGTGAGCGTATGCCACTTACCATTGCAGGTGCCGACATTGAGCGAGGCACCATCACCCTGGTTGTACAGATGGTGGGTCTCTCGTCAAAAAAGCTTTGCGCACTGAACGAGGGTGATTTCGTGGCCGACGTGGTGGGACCACTCGGAAACCCCACCCACATCGAAAACTATGGCACTGTGGTTTGTGCTGGAGGTGGACTGGGTGTGGCACCTATGCTGCCCATTATCCAGGCACTGAAGAAAGCCGGCAACCGCATCCTCTCTGTCATGGCCGGACGGTCAAAGGACCTTATCATCCTTGAGGAACAGGTACGCGAGTCAAGCGACGAGGTAATCATTATGACTGACGACGGCTCGTATGGCGAGAAAGGTGTGGTCACCGTAGGCATTGAGAAGTTCATTGAACAGGAGCACGTAGACAAGGTGTTTGCCATTGGTCCTCCTATCATGATGAAATTCTCGAACCTGACG
Organism: Prevotella sp.; assembly: GCA_024684515.1. Classification (GTDB taxonomy): domain Bacteria; phylum Bacteroidota; class Bacteroidia; order Bacteroidales; family Bacteroidaceae; genus Prevotella. The sequence continues at coordinate 7,552 of JAIKWS010000116.1, read as the reverse complement.
GCACAGAAACACAATATCCCCTGCGAGGTATCACTGAATACCATCATGGTCGATGGCACAGGCATGTGCGGCGCCTGCCGACTCACCATCGGAGGAAAGACGAAGTTCGTTTGTATCGACGGTCCGGAATTCGACGGTGCCCTCGTCGACTGGGACGAGATGTTCAAGCGCATGGGAACCTTCAAACGTGCCGAGCTGGAAGAACTGGAGCACTACGAAGAGCATGTAGGTTCAATCAGCAGCGAGGATACCAAAGCCGTTGACACGACAGACATTGTCATGGATGCCGATCCTACCAACGATACCATCGAAGCCCTGACTGACAAGAAAGCTGAGTGGCGCCAGCAGTTGCGCACGCAAATAAAACCCAAGGAGCGAATGGCGATAGAACGGGTAAAGATGCCAGAACTGGATCCCGAATATCGTGCCACCACCCGCACAGAGGAGGTGAACATCGGTCTGACGAAAGAGATGGCCGTGCAGGAAGCCAAGCGGTGTCTTGACTGTCCGAAGCCATCGTGCGTGGAAGGCTGCCCTGTCAACATCGACATTCCCTCGTTTGTGAAGAATATAGAGCGCGGACAGTTCCTTGCAGCAGCCAAGGTGCTGAAGAACACCTCTGCCCTACCCGCTGTCTGTGGCCGCGTATGCCCGCAGGAGAAACAGTGCGAGAGCAAGTGCATACATCTGAAGAGTGGTGGCCAGGCTGTGGCTATCGGCTATCTGGAGCGTTTCGCTGCCGACTTTGAACGCGAGAGCGGAAATATCAGTCTTCCTGACATTGCCCCATCAAATGGTATCAAAGTGGCTGTCGTCGGCTCTGGTCCTGCCGGACTTAGCTTTGCTGGTGACATGGTCAAGAAAGGCTATGATGTCTATGTATTCGAGGCCTTGCACGAGATTGGCGGTGTGCTGAAATATGGCATCCCAGAGTTCCGTCTGCCCAACAAGATCGTAGATGTGGAGATCGACAACCTGGCAAAGATGGGTGTTCACTTCCAGACCGACGTCATCGTGGGCAAGACCATCAGCGTCGAACAACTGGAGCAGCAGGGCTTCCGTGGCATCTTCGTAGGTAGTGGTGCCGGTCTGCCAAACTTCATGGGCATCCCTGGCGAAAATGCCATCAACATCATGTCGTCGAACGAATATCTGACACGTGTTAACCTGATGGATGCTGCCAATCCTGCTACCGATACACCTATCAACCTAGGCAAGAACGTGCTCGTGGTAGGTGGTGGCAACACGGCTATGGACTCCTGCCGTACTGCCAAGCGTCTTGGTGCCAACGTCACACTGGTCTACCGTCGTTCGGAACAGGAGATGCCCGCACGACTGGAAGAGGTGAAACATGCCAAGGAAGAGGGAATCTCGTTCCTCACCTTGCATAATCCTATCGAATACCTGTCCGACGAACAGGGAGCCGTACGTGCTGCCATACTGCAGGTGATGGAACTCGGAGAGCCTGATGCCAGTGGACGTCGCAGTCCTATTCCCGTTGAAGGCAAGACCGTCACACTCGACGTCGACCAGGTGGTAGTGGCCGTTGGTGTATCCCCCAACCCACTGGTACCCAAGAGCATCGAGGGACTGGAACTGGGACGCAAGAACACGATCGTCGTCAACGAAGGCATGCAGTCGGCTCGTGCAGAGATCTTTGCCGGCGGTGACATCGTACGTGGTGGTGCTACTGTGATCCTGGCTATGGGCGATGGACGTCGGGCTGCACAGAACATGGACTCTTATCTACAGGGAAACAAATAAACCGTGCCTTGAACACCATAGATCTATCATGAACGGTCTATACACCATTATTTTGCTCATACTAAGCAATGTTTTCATGACTCTTGCTTGGTATGGGCATCTTAAATTGACGGAGACTGGCATCAGTCGCACCTGGCCACTGCTGGGTGTCATCGTCTTCTCATGGGGAATAGCATTCTTTGAATATTGTTGCCAGGTTCCTGCCAATCGTCTAGGATATGTTGGTAATGGCGGTCCTTTCTCGCTCGTTCAGCTGAAAGTGATACAAGAATGCATCTCACTCTTCGTGTTTGCTATCATAGCCAACATCATGTTTCAGGGACAGCAGTTGCACTGGAACCATATCCTGGCTTTCATACTCATCGTGCTGGCCGTTTATCTTGTCTTTATGAAATAGCCTGGCCTTGGAGGTTTGATGACGGAAGAGAATGACGGAGAAAGACAAACTATTCAAAAAAATTGAAAGGCTATTCGTAAGAGCCTGGACCACATATGGTTTGCTGACCGACAACGACAACATTCTCATAGGTCTCTCTGGCGGGAAAGACTCTCTGCTGCTTACAGAACTACTCGCCCGACGGGCTAGGATTCAGCATCCACAGTTTAAAGTGGAAGCCATCCACATACGGATGGAAAGCATCCACTACGAAACAGACACCTGCTATCTGCAACACTTCTGCGATACATTAGGCGTTCGACTGCATCTTGTTACCACCAGCTTCCAGACGAGCCCCTCGAACTCTGACACGGAAGAACCTTCGCCAACAGCGCATGCACCTAAGCCTCCATGCTTCCTGTGTTCATGGCAACGCCGCAAGCAGTTGTTCAACATGGCCCAGCAACTGGGATGCAATAAGATTGCGCTAGGACATCATCAGGATGACCTGCTTCACACAGCCATCATGAACCTGCTTTATCAGGGACGCTTCGGCACTATGCCAGCACGTTTGAAGATGAAGAAAATGCCACTGCAAATCATACGCCCCATGTGCCTGATTCCAGAAAAGCTAATCATTCAATATGCAGAGATGAGCCACTATGAGAAACAAACAAAGCAATGTCCTTACGAACATGACACTAACCGCACTACTGCCCGACACTTCTTCGAGGAAGCCGAACGTCAGAATCCGGAAGCTCGCTTCTCACTATGGAATGCATTGGAAAGAGAGGACAAACTCATAGAAGACTATTAAAAACACTTAATATTTCTGATTCATACAAGTTACTTACGACAAAAATTCGTACCTTTGGACTATCAAATCCAATGAAGACATTTTTGTAACATGAAATATAAGCTAATAATTGTCACAGCACTGCTGCTTATCCCGATATCGCTGACAGCACAACGAAGAGGACGTAAGGTGAAGAAACCCGAAATAGAAGAGCCTGTGGAAGACCCACGCATCACCCAGATGCTGGCCTCAACACAGCAAATTGTTTTTATCGATAGCATCATCGTAGACAGAACGGACTACATGAGCCACATACCCATGTCGTCGTTTCAGGGAAAGCTGAGCCAGATAGAGGAACTGGGTACTTTCACCAATGAGATGGGTGATCACCGGCTGAGCACGGTACGCACATCGGATAGCACCGCCATCATACAAAGTAGCGACTTCATTGTCGACAGCTGGACAAGTCCACAAACCATAGGTGGCATTGGTACTGCATCTGCCATCAACCCCTTTCTGATGCCCGACGGCATCACACTCTACTATGCCCAGAAAGGAGACAATTCCTTAGGTGGCTATGACATCTTTGTCACTCGCTACGATAGTGAGAGAAGGACTTTTCTACGTCCGGAAAACCTTGGGATGCCTTTTGCATGTGCAGAAGCCAACGATCTGTTCTATGCCATTGACGAATTCAACCAGCTGGGATATTTCGTTACAGACCGACAACAGCCAAGCGGTAAAGTGTGCATCTATATCTTTATACCTGAAAGCACACGAAAAGCATATCAGACTGAAGCATATAGCGACCAGCAAATCCGCTCGCTGGCTGCCATCAACCGCATCGCCGACACATGGAACAACGGAAACAAACAGGAACGGCAGAATGCCTTAGCACGGCTACAGAAAGCTAGAGACGACAGCAAAAGGAAGGAAGCCAACAACAAAACTGAGCACTCGTCAGAACTCGATAACCTACGACAGCAAGAAGAGAAACTCAGCCTGTCGCTGGCGAAGGCACGCGACCAGTATGCCAAGACTTCTGATACTGAACGACAGAAGATGCGCAATGACATCCTCAACAGCGAACGACAGCTCGAACAGCTGCAGACCACTATCCGACAGAAAGAAAAACAAATACCCTATAATAACTGACATCCTTACATTATGAAAAATTATTTTGCACCATCAGAACTGATTATCAATGAAGACGGCTCGTGCTTCCATCTGCATCTGAAGCCAGAACAACTGGCCGACCGAGTCATCCTCGTTGGCGACCCTGCCAGAGTCAATACCGTAGCCAGCCATTTCGACTCACACGAGTGCGAAGTTCAGAGCCGTGAGTTCCATACCATTACCGGCACCTATAAAGGCAAGCGTATCACCGTGCAGAGTCACGGCATCGGATGCGACAACATCGATATCGTCATGACCGAGCTTGACTCCCTAGCCAATATCGACTATACGACTCGAACCGAGAAGGACGAGCATCGCACACTGACCTGCGTGCGAATCGGTACTTGTGGAGGCCTGCAGCCATTCACACCCACCGGTACATTCGTCGCCTCTGTGAAGAGTATAGGATTTGACGGACTACTGAACTACTATGGCGGACGCAATGACGTTTGCGACCTAAACCTGGAAGAAGCCTTCAAGCAACACATGCACTGGGATCCCATCAAGGGATCACCCTATGTAGCCAATGCCGACGCTGCACTGATTGAACAGATAGCACAAGAGGACATGGTACGGGGCATCACCATTTCATGCGGTGGTTTCTATGGTCCCCAGGGCAGGAAGATACGCATCCCACTTGCCGATCCTGACCAGAACGAGAAGGTGGAAGCATTTGAATACAACGGACTCAAGGTTTGCAACTTCGAGATGGAGTCGTCCGCACTGGCAGGACTCGCATCGCTCCTTGGTCATCGTGCCATGACCTGCTGCATGGTCATTGCCAACCGCTATGCCCAGGAGATGAACACTGAATACAAAAACACCATCGATACCCTCATACAGAAGGTACTCGACAGAATATGACTTTTTTATAGTTATCGAAAATGATCTCATTCGAAAGCGACTACAACAATGGTGCCCATCCTGCTGTGCTCAGGCATCTGATAGAGACAAACGAGCTGCAGAGTGCTTCCTATGGCTACGACAGCTGGAGCAAGCAAGCCCGTGAAAAGATTCGCGAGGCATGCCAGTGCCCAGAAGCCGATATCTTCTTCCTGGCAGGAGGCACGCAGACCAACACAACGGTCATCAATGCCATGCTGCCACTCTATGGTGCTGTCATTGCAGCTTCTACAGCACATATCAATGTGCACGAGTCGGGAGCCATTGAGGCTAATGGTCATAAGGTCATCGCCCTACCCTCGCACGATGGTCGTGTGACCGCAGAAGAGCTAGAAGGCTATCTGCAACGGTTCTATGCCGATCCCACCTGGGAACACATGGCGGTGCCAGGAATGGTGTATATCACCTTCCCAACCGAACTGGGCACCATCTACAAAGCCCGCGAGATAAAGGCCATCCATGAGGTGGCGGAGAAATATCAGCTGCCACTGTTCATAGATGGCGCACGACTGGGATATGGCTTGGCATCACCCGACTGTGACTTCGACCTCCCCTGGCTAGCTCAACATTGTGAGGCATTCTATATCGGAGGTACAAAGGTAGGAGCACTCTGTGGCGAAGCCGTTATCTTCACCAAAAAGGCACCAAAGGGATTCTTCACCATCATCAAAAGACAGGGAGCCCTGCTGGCCAAGAGCCGTTTGGTGGGGGTACAGTTCGAAGCTCTGTTTATCGACAATCTCTATCTCACTATCTCTCGTCATGCCATCGACATGGCCATGCGTCTGCGTCAGATTTTCATCGATGCTGGCATAACCATCAAGGACTCGCCCACCAATCAGCAGTTCGTAGTGCTTACCAACCAGCAAAAGGATATGCTCATGGAAAAAGTACTCTTTGAAACCTGGGAGCCTCTCGACACAGACCATATGCTCTGTCGTTTCGTTACCAGCTGGGCAACCACTGAAGTCGATCTACAGGCATTGGCCGATGCACTGAAAACGATATCCTAAGGATAACAACAAAGACGAAATGCAAAAGAGCAATCATATCGACACCATCTGCGCACCAGCCACGGCTCCCGGAGGGGCTCTCGGCATCATCCGCATCTCAGGGCCTGATGCCATTTCGATTGTTGCTTCTATATGCAGGGACGATATCCGCACTCAAGCCGCCAACACCCTATCCCACACCTATATCCTCAATGGCGATGAGATGGTAGACGAGGTGATGGTGTCTGTATACAAGGCTCCTCACTCCTATACTGGCGAAGACAGCGTAGAAATCAGCTGCCATGGGAGCCGATATATTCTGAATAGAGTGCTGACGATACTGATGGAGAAAGGATGCCGGCAAGCCAACCCCGGGGAATTCACCCAACGGGCATTCCTCAACGGCAAGATGGACCTCAGTCAGGCAGAGGCAGTGGCTGACCTGATAGCATCGACCAACAAGGCTACCCACCAGTTAGCCATGTCGCAACTGCGTGGCAACATTTCGACAGAGCTCTCACAACTCCGTGACCAGCTGCTGAAGATGACATCACTCCTAGAGCTCGAACTAGATTTCTCAGACCATGAAGACCTGGAGTTTGCAGATAGAAGCCAACTGTTAGACATTGCTAATAAAATTGATAATCATATCACCAAGCTCGTCCTGTCGTTCGAAACTGGACAGGCACTCAAACTGGGCATACCCGTAGCTATTGTAGGCAAGACGAACGTAGGAAAGTCAACCTTACTGAACAGACTGCTGAAAGAGGATCGGGCCATTGTTTCCGATATTCATGGCACCACACGCGATACCATAGAAGACGTGATAGACATCAGGGGCGTACAATTTCGGTTCATCGATACCGCCGGCATTCGTCAGGCAACAGACGAAGTGGAGCAGATAGGCATCAGCCGCACCTTCCAGGCCATTCACAAGGCACGTATCATCCTATGGCTGATTGACCAGATGCCAAGTCTGGACGACATGAAAGAAATCATCAAGAATCTCGCTGGCAAATCACTTGTTATCATACAGAACAAAATTGACAAAGAAAGTATTCAGCAGATTGACCTATCCTCTTTTCCAGAACTTAGCGGCTATCCCTTTATTGCCATTTCCGCCAAGCACCGTCTTCATCTTACCGAACTAGAAGAAATCATCTTCGAGGCCGCCAATCTTCCGAGCTTTTCCGACACTGACGTCATCGTCACGAATGCCCGTCACTACGAATCGCTCATCCATGCACAGGCCACCATCCGCAGCGTCATCCTCGGTCTTCAGCAACAACTAAGTGGTGACCTCTTGTCCGAAGACCTTCGCCAGACTCTCGATCACCTAGCAGACATTACTGGTGGCCAAATCACCACCAACGAAGTACTAGGGAATATTTTTACACATTTCTGTATAGGAAAGTAAATCACTTTGGGGATAGGTGGCAAAAACGCTGCCTATTCCCAATATATCCCCAAGTATTATGAGACAGATATTTGTAGTTTATGAAACCGACGCATGGCACAGCACGTGCCATCGGGAGTGTGCAGGTG
>JAIKWS010000073.1 GCA_024684515.1 Prevotella sp. | reverse complement strand
CCACCCGCAAATGGTGCAGCAGGGTGATGTCATCGACCTGATATACGTTGGCTCGCTGAGTGACGGCAATGAAGGGGACCCTGACCCGGGCTACGACAAGAATCACACTCTACACCGCCGTTCCACTGATGGTGGCAAGACGTGGAGCGAGGCACGCTATCTGCCAGAGTCGAACGGCAGTCACGGCACCATCGCCGCCAAAGGCGACAACGTGTATGTCTACACTACATGCAAGGGCAAGCATGCCCTCTACCACTCGCACGACGGCGGCAAAACCTGGGAGGTGCAGCAGCAGAGCGTGTTGTGGGATAGAGATGACATGTGGAATGCCAGAGACAGTTACCAACTTTATATCGCCCCCGACGACGCCAGCGGACAGCATGTCTTCCTTACGGGGGCAAGGGCATACCTCGCCGAGTCGAAGGATGGCTTCCGCAACCTCTGCCGCAATTTCGTGAGAGGCTCCGAGGTATGGTGGTGGGATGGCGGCTCGTGCATCCTCAACAATTCGCTCATCGTACAGCTCGACAGTCAGGGCAAGGAACACTGGTTCATGTGGTATAGGCCCCTGCATCAGGACAACAAGTATTTCTGGACGGTCTGCCACCGTATCCACGAGCCTGAGCCCAACACGGGCAGCACCAACATGGCCCTCGACATCACCAACCCACGCAACGAATACAGCCAGACTGAAGCCTCGCACCAGGTCATCGTACCCATGACCACCAGCCTGCATGAGATCAGGAAAGCCATTACGGTAGAGTGCTGGGTTAGACCCGACACTGTGGCGACTTTCCAGATTGCCAGCCTCACACACGACAAAGAAAACTCCGAAGGATCCATATTCAATGGTGGCTGGTATATCGCCACCGATTTAAGCTACAGTGAAGGCAACTTCCTCACATTCAAGGCCGGCATCACTACCGACGAAATGGGGAACGGCCTGCAACTCTGGGATCGTGACCGCTATCGCATCATGAAAGAAGACCTGGGCATGTGGCATCATGTGGCCATTACCTATGATGCCGATGTGAAAGCCAACAACTTCTGCCTCTATGTCGACGGTGTCCTTTGCGGTATGACCACACAGAAAGGAGAAATCATGCAAGGCGACAATCCCATCGTCATCGGCGCAGCCAGCTCTTTGGGCAAAGCCCTGGTTGATAATTTTGTCGTCTGGGACCGAGCGCTTACCCAGGACGAGTTGCGGAAGCATATTTATCAGGCACCCACAGGTAAGGAACAGGGATGCCGGCTGATGCTCACTTTCGACAGCTCATTACAAGACCAGAGCAGCTACCACAATGACGGCATGGCCATGAAAGAGCTGACCCTGAGGAAACACGACGGCATCCGACCACCACATCCCGAGTTCATTGCTGCCAAGGACATGACGGGAAAAATCGTCACCCTGACTGATGCCACAGAAGACGGTGAGGCTGCATGGTGGATAGCCAGCGACCCATGGCATCTGGAGAACTTCCTTGAAAAATACCGCACCTTTAACACCAGTACCGTGAAGCAGGACTACCGCGATACGGGACGCAGCTTCAATGGTACCTATACCTATTGGCTCGTGTCGAAAGGCAAAGGCAACTGCAACGCCTTTGCCTCGACAATGAAGCAGGTAGTCATTGGCGGACTGAACAGGGTGTTCCCCACCACGGCAGGACAGGCTGACGGCGTTGAGCTGCGTATAGAAGGCGGTTATACGCTGACCTACAACAACCAACCCCGTGTGTTGCTGAAGCAAGGAAATGCCGAGATTGAAGGAAAATGGCTTGTGGAACGCGGCTATGATGCCACAAAATTGACATCAGCGAACGACTTGTCGCCAGCGGTGTTCAATCTAAGTGATGCCCCTGTTGGCAAGTACGATGTCATCGTGGGCACCGACACCCTGCGGCAGGCTTTCACCGTAGAGCTAAGTGAAGAGGTTGACGTGTGGGCACAAGTAAGCGGAAGGGGCGTGCAGTTCTTCAACCGCTGGACAAAAGTCAACATCAACTATGGCAACAACTCCAACGTGCCTGCCTACAACGTGCCTATCCTCCTCAGCATATCCAATCTCGACGGCAATACCGATATCGCTTTCGACTTCGATACTGACCTGCCCAACTACTGTCTCGATGAAAAGGGAGAGTATTACTACGGGCAACTGAAAGACTACATGATGGCCTATGACAAGGAGCGTGGCGACTCCATTCGTGTCTACGCTTTACTAATACCCTATATTGCCCCCAACAGTGTCTGCCAAAAGTCGTTCCGTCTGAAAATCAACAGCAACTCCATCTCCAACACCATGGAAATGTTCTGGCAGATAGAACAACCCTGGGGGCTGCCGCCTGCTGATGACAATGCGGACGGAGCACGTCGCAGGGCGCTCTGGACGCTGGATCAATGGGAGTGCATGATGAAGAAATTCGGTCAGCAAGTGGCATGGGACGGCATACTTGGACAAATTCCAGGTTTTGGCTGTGCCGTAACTGTGGGAAAAACAGTTTTAGATGCCACTTACGATGCTTATAATCAAGACAAGTCAAGATGGAGCAACTTGGGAAAGAACATGGTTAGCATGGGGCTCAGTTGTTTACCAGACTTGTTGGGTGTCGGCGTTCCCCTAAAGATTGGCTTCATATTTGGTTCACTCTTATGGAGTGCCCAGAATACCTATTGGGACCGGCAAAGCTGCTTAGAGGGTGAACCCAAGAAAGCAAGAATAAGAGGTGCTTTTAGCATTGACCCCAACGAGATGATTGGACCCGACGGACCCGACGACAATGCCCACTACATCAAGCCCATCCATCAGATGCCTTACACCATCACCTTCGAGAACAAGGCCAGTGCTACGGCACCTGCCAACGAGGTGTTCGTCACCGATACGCTTGACCTCTCGAAGTATGATGCCGAGACCTTTGGCTTCAGCGGCTTCGGATGGGCAGACAACGCCTATACGGTGGGAGGAAGCTACACCAAGGAGTTCACGCGTGACGTAGAATATAAGGTGAACGGACACGACATCCTGGTACGCGTCAGCGGACAGTTTGATACTGAGACTGGCATCGCCTACTGGGCATTCGTGTCACTTGAGAAGAACGGCGATGAACTGGAAGACATCATGAACGGCTTCCTCCTGCCCAACAATGACAATGGTGTAGGCGAGGGATTTGTATCGTTCATCATCGAACACAAGCAGAATCCTGCCAACGGCTCTGCCATCAGCAACAAGGCCACCATCGTCTTCGATGCCAACGACCCGATTGTCACCAATACCTACGTGAATACCTTCGACACTGACTATCCTACTTCGAAGGTCACCAAGGCGGAGGAGCAGGACGGACAGATGGTCGTTACCATCGAGGGCAGCGACAAGACCAGCGGCATAGACCACTACACGATCTACGCTTTCATCAACGATGGCGACGAGCCTCAGGTCGTGGCTTCGGGCATCACCACACAACAGGCATCCTTCGCATGCGAGACTGGTACAAAGTATGGCCTCTGCGTACTGGCCACCGACCGTGTGGGATGGAACGAGCCCAAGGAGCTGAAGCCTGAGAAGACCATCACCTCTGGCGGTTCGTCGACTGTCACCTACGACCTGGCTGTGGCGGAGGCTGGCTATGCCACCTTCTTCGACTCACAGTCTAACTATGCCCTGCCAGCCGGACTGAAGGCTAGCACAGTCAGTGGCATCAACGGAGGACAACTCAGCTATCAGGCACTATCGGGAAGCATCGTGCCAAAGGGTACGGCAGTGCTCATCGAGGCTACATCGAAGAAGGCTGCCACCTACACCCTCACCAGCACCAGCGATGCTGCTTCCTTCAGTGGCGAGAACATGCTGCACGGTAGCGATGTGGCAACAACCACTACTGCCGATGGCAACAACGTCTTCTACAAGCTTGCCTATGGTCCTTCGGGAACCGCATTGGCAAAGTCGTTCGGATGGTTCTGGGGAGCACAGCAAGGCGCTGCCTTCAGCATCGATGCCCACCGTGCATGGCTGGCAGTACCCAAGGCTGCTGGCGCACGTGCATACCTCATCAGTGGTGAGCAAGCAGGAGTCGAAGAGTTTGAGAAAGACCCATCTGCAAATCGGCATTACACCGACCTGCAGGGCCGCACCATAGAGAAGCCCACACAGCCTGGCATTTACTTTGTCAACGGCCGGAAGGTAGTGGTGAAATAATTAGTAGTGAATCGATTAGAACTTAACAAGGAAAACAACATGAAACCGAATCTCAATATGAATTGGACTAAAATTCTTTCCCTGATATTCGTTGCCAGCATGCCACTGCTGTCGTGTGGCGGTAGCGACGATTCTGATGACCCCATCCCCCCTACCCCCAATCCGCCTACACCCACGACCAAAGGTAAGTTCATCACCATGAGTCACGAGCTGCCGGCAAAGGCGTCGGAAGAGATTCTCACCCTGACAGGGCTCAGCAGCAGCATCTCGGAGATGGCAGGCCAAGACCACGCTGCCAGCTGGCTTACCATCACGAAAGAGACCTATACCTCTGGAACACCGAAAGTGAAGTTGAAGGCAACGGAAAACGTGCAGGACTCAAAACGTTCTGCCTACGTGGTCTTCGTCGCTGCCAAGGACACACTGGCTCTCACCATCAGCCAGGCTGCCTATCAGCCAGGAACCGACGTGAACAATCCAAGTGACACCCCCACCGACCAGCCGGCATTTTCACGCAGGGAATAAAGGAACCACACGAACAACAGAAAACCTCTCCTACCATAGGAGGGGTTTTTTGTGTCTTGTATGCTAGGACACAGCCGTTCTTATACGGTTCTGTTATCGCTTAGCTATGTCATTGTCATAAAAATCAATAAAAATAAGGGGAATTATGCACTCCAAATTTGTTTTTTGCTGATTATTACGTATCTTTGCATTAGACATGATAACTATCGAATGACAGGAAACATTCGCAACCGGATGTAGACCAACTGAGAGAACAAGTTACCAAAATATATAAAAGAACAGAAAATATGGATAAGGAGACCAAGGAACTGCTGAAACGGACGCTTTCCATGACCGACGACAAGCTGCTGCTGAAGTTCGCTAAGAGCTATGCCGCCAAGGATCAGGCTTTTGCTGAGGCTATCATTGAGAAATTCCTCCCTGTGGAAAATGCCCTTGACATGGAGAAGATGGTGAAGGACTGTTTCCTTCATAAGAAGAAAGGTGGCCGTCGCCGTTATGGATCGTCGCTCGACTGGGCAGCCATTCGCAAAGACATCAAGCGGCTGTTGAAACAGCTGGACTACCTGCGCCAGCAGCAAGACGGTGAGAAGGCTGCAGAAGGGGCTTTGCTATTGTTGGAAACACTCGAGGTGGAGTTCAACAACGACTGTGCGTATGTTGACTACAACTATTCGAATAGTAATTTTGGCAACGATGTTGCCCTGAGCCTCGTCGGCGACATCTTGCAGAATGACAAGCACATACATCGCGACAAGAAACTAGGACTGTTGAGACGGCTGGAGCGGCTGTCTGATTCCGACGTCTATAGCACCTATCTGCCCTGCGACATCGATCAGGTTATAAACGAGGCCAAGATGCGGTTGCTTTCTCCTGACGACCTGCTCAAGGAGATAGACAAGAACATCAAGGCTGCACAATACGATAGCAGCCGTGCCGAGTACGTGGAATGGAAGATCAATGTGCTGTATGAACAGCATCGTGACCAAGAGGCTGAGCAGACCATTATGCAGTATCTGAGACTCGAAGGCATCGCCATCATGAGGTATGAGCAGCTGGTGGCCGGTTCGCACTTCGATGAGGCAAAGGCATTCTGTCGGCGGCAGTTGGTCATCAGGAAAGACCTGCAACAGCCGTTACAGCCCTGGCATGAAAGACTGCTCGAAATGGGACAGCAGACCGACGATGTCGAGATGGTTCGCAATTCTTCAAGATGGCTGTTTGCCTATGGCAATGTGTCGCAGGACGACAAGAGAGAATTCTATCGCATCTGTCGCGAGACATTCGATGCTAGTGACTGGCCGGCTTTTCGCGATAAGATGCTTATAGAAGGCAAGAATGGGAATGCCAGCACAGAAACGATTTTCCGACTCTACAAAGAGGAGGGGCTGTTCGGGCAGATGTATCAGGATCTTCAGAAGATGTCAGACTCCTTCGGCTACTATTCGTATAGTCCCTATCTCAACAGTGGCGGCCAGCGACTGGTCTTTTTTTGTGATTATGCCAGCTGCCTGACTGAGGAGCAACGGAAGAAGATGGTGGCTGACTTTGCCAAGACCATTCTACTCGATTCCCGCAGGGCAAAAGACCGCGAACGGTATGGGCTGGTAGCTTCTGGCTTGCACTTGCTGAGTAAGTCGAGTGAGGAAGGCAGCCAACAGGCTCGTACGCTAGCAGACCAGATACTTCGCGAGAATCCCAAGAAGCCTGCATATAGAGAAGAAATAAGCAGATACGATTATTAAAATGGACACACCACTAGCTGACAAGTTTGCCTCAAGCCGCATTCTGCAGACAATGGCCTGCACCCTGAGGGAATATGACTACAGTGAGTTGAGAAATCTCTACGAGCTATACGAATTGCATGTCACACCCATCGAGAGCAATGCTCGTGCCTGGCTCGATGCCGGAGTAGTATGTGGCGAGATGCCTCGCAGGTATAATCATTCCAATAAGGTGGAAATCAGTCCGGATGTCTGGGCTGATGTCATGCTCAAGGTCACTCCCGACGATCTTGAATTCATACTGAACGAGATCAGACATTCTGGAGGGGAGGTGTCGCCATTTTTGTCCTATTTCCTGAAGTCATTTTGCTGTGCCATGCACGACAAACCCTTCGAGGAGGATCTGAAACGAGTGCCATGGCCGATACTGATCAGACAGCAGCCGCTGGTTGAGCTTATCGTCCATTGTCTGGTACATAGGGCTGATTATGTTGTGTTTACAAGCCATCTGCCTGGCACCGTCCTTCGGCAGGCTTACTATCATGAATATGTCTTCGAGTGGATGAAACTGGCACCCGTCGTCGATTCCGAGGTCGTCAGACAGCTGTTCTTCGACAACGAACTACTGGATAAGGAGCTTCGGCAGCTGTTCTACGATGCCTATCTGTATCATGTGGAGTTCCTGAAGACAGGCAAGATGGCTGAGGTGCTTGGTAGAATGACCAGTGGCAGTGAGTATCACCTCAAGCTGTCGGCCCTGCAGAAACTGCATGAGGGTGACGCCAGCGGGGCACTTGAACTGTTTCGCAAGGTACTCAAGGAGAAAGATGAGGATTTCTTTAACGAGGCACTGACCAATTTCGCCTATGCCTTGGCACTGGGCATGAGCATCTCCACCCATCGCGCAACACGTGACATCAGTGCAATGCGCAAGAAAGCCGAGAGTTTTCTGGGTAGCCGCAAGGTTTCGGCAATTGACGCTTGCTATGCTTTTCTGTTGGTGCTGCACCATTATCTGAAGGGCGATGCAGCCAAATTCTATGAGCAGGTTCCGTTGCAGGGGTGTCATGACAAGATGAGCTGGCGACTGTCAACGCTCTTTGTGTACCACTATCAGATTCAGGAGAAGGACACTGCCGAGGTCATAGCGGCTGCTGACTATGTCGCCCACGAAGATAGTGACTACCTGCGTCTGCTCTATAGCTTCGACTACGACAAGTTACGGCCTTCTGCCGGGCAGTTGCAGGAGCAGACAGGACTCACCACGTCGCTGTTGCCAAAGGTGAAACGCCTGGCCCCATGGGAACGGGCAATGGAAGAACTGCTGAGTCTGAATCGACCTGCTGTCGCAAAAGCTGTGCATACGGTGTCGCTGGAGATGGAACGTGTGGCCTATGTCGTGAACCTGACTTATTACAGTGTACAACCGAAACTGCAGAAATCAAAAGACGGTGGCATCACCTGGAGTAAGGGTCGCAATATCGCCCTGAAATCATTTGAGAACAGTCGTAGCAGCTACATGACGGCTCAGGACCGCCAAGTGGCACGTATGGTGCGTAGCTACAGCTACGGCTGGTATGGGCAGACGGCCTACGAACTGTCGGGCAAAAGTGTCATTGCCGCTCTGGCTGGATGCCAATGCGTATTCGATGAGCTTACCGACCAGCGGATAGACATCATTGAGGAATCGTTGCAAATCACCGTCAAACCCTGTGCAGAGGGCTTCTCCGTTCGCTCGAATGTCAATCTGAACATCCTTGACGACTCCGGACTTTGCATCACTCAGGAAAGCAACAGGCAGCTCACCGTAGTACGTGTCAATGCCAAACAGAAACAGACACTCTCGCTATTGGACGATGTGGGGATCTTTCCCACAGAGAGCAAGCCACAGCTCACCCAGCTGTTGCAAAACCTGAGCAGTACATTTACGATAATGAGTCCGTTGCTGAAGAATGCCACTGACCTGAAGCATGTTGAGGCTTCCTCGCTTATTGCCGTACAGATAGCACCTGTAGTGGCCAATAGCCTTAGTCAGATGGGGACACAGACAGGACAGTTCTTTAGCATCACACTGGCAGTCAGGCCTTTTGGCGATGAAGGCAAGGATGCCAAGTCCACACCTTACCAGCAGCCTGGGCAGGGAATGGAGATTGTAAGTACCAAGATCGGTGGCGAACGGCTGCAGACAGAACGCGACCTGAAGGCTGAAAAGAGTAATCTAGAGGCTGTCAGAAGGCTGATGCAACCCTTCGCGAACGACGAGACCGACGAGAACCGCTGGATGATAGACACGGCCCAGTGTCTGCAGCTGCTGGAGTTGCTGCGGACGGCTCAGGATGTGGCTTTCGTAGAATGGCCACAGGGAGTGAGGATGCGGGTGCTACGGCCTGTCATCACCGCTGATAAGCTACGGCTGAAAATCAGTTCTGCCGGACAGTGGTTTGAGCTGGAGGGAGAAATCAGCATTGGCGACAAAGAGAAACTGAAAATGGCTGACCTGCTCGAACGACTCAGACTGTCGGAGGGTAACTTCATCCGGCTTGACGATGACGAGTATGTGGCCTTGAGCGAACAGCTGCGCAAACAGCTCGATGCCATCGACAAGATGCTCATAGGACGGGGAAAGCAGCTGAAGATGTCCACGATGAACGGACTTCAGCTCGAAGCACTCGAACAGCTTGGTGCCAAGGTCAAGGCCGACGAATCGTTCCAGCAGCTGATGAGCCGTATCAGCGAATCGGGCAAGATGACTTTTCCCGTTCCCACCAACATACATGCACAGCTGCGACCCTACCAGCAGCAGGGATATGAGTGGATGAGCCGGCTGGCACACTGGGGAGCAGGAGCCTGTCTGGCCGACGATATGGGACTGGGCAAGACACTACAGGCAATCACCATGATGCAGGCACGGGCCAGCCAGGGACCATCGCTGGTGCTGATGCCTACTTCGCTGTTGCACAACTGGCAGCAGGAGCTGAAACGCTTTGCACCTGCTCTCTGCGTCAGCATGCTCAATCAGCAGGGAGTAGACCGACAGCAGCTCATTGAGGGGGCCGATGCTGGCGACGTTGTCCTCAGTACCTACGGACTGCTGGTCACCGAGGGGGAGATGCTCTGTCAGCGCACATGGGCTACTGTCGTACTCGACGAGGCACACACCATCAAGAATCGTGAGACCCAGACCTCGAAGGCAGCCATGAACCTGAAGGCCGACTTCCGGCTGATGCTCACTGGCACGCCACTGCAAAACCACCTCAGCGAGATATGGAACCTGTTCCAGTTTGCCAACCCAGGACTGCTGGGCAGCTATCAGCAGTTTAACGACCGCTTTATCATTCCCATCGAGCGTGACCACAACCAGGAGCGACAACGGCTGCTGCGTCGGTTGCTATCGCCATTCCTGCTACGCCGGACCAAGGATGACGTGCTTAGCGAGCTGCCCGAAAAGACCGAGATCACCATCCGTGTCGAACTGAGTGCCGACGAAATGGCTCTCTACGACAACCTGCGACAGCAGGCCATTGCCAATCTGGAGGAGGGATCCAGAAGTGCACTCCAAACGTTGGCCGAGATCACCCGCTTGCGGCAGGCTGCCTGCCATCCACGGCTCATCAACGAGAAACTGCTGACACCATCGAGCAAGACATCGGCATTCCTGCATCTGGTCGAGGAGTTACGGCAGAGCGGACACAGGGCACTTGTCTTCAGCCAGTTTACCAGCCACCTGGCACTCATCCGCGAGGCCCTCGACGCACAGGACATTCCCTATCTGTACCTGGATGGGAGCACCCCATCGGCAGAACGCGACAGGCTGGTACGTCAGTTCCAGACCGGCGACCAGCCGTTGTTCCTCATCAGTCTGAAAGCGGGAGGACTGGGGCTTAACCTTACTGCTGCCGACTATGTCGTACATCTCGACCCCTGGTGGAACCCGGCTGTGGAAGACCAGGCCAGCGACCGTGCGCACCGTATCGGACAGGAACGGCCCGTCACCGTCTATCGCCTCATTGCTGCAGGCACCATCGAAGAGAAGATCCTGCGGCTGCATCACAACAAGCGGTCGATGGCCGATGCCCTGCTTCAGGGAGCCGACCTGTATGCACAGATTTCAGCCGACGACATCATCCGTCTGCTACGCGAGGGGGTAGATGCCATTGGCGAGTAGGTCGAACGCACAAAAAAGAGGGTGAGCCTTTTGATTGGCCGTCCTGCCAATGGCATCACCCTGCAGATAGATAACAGAAAAAGAGTAACGACAATCACAGAACGATTATGATACAACGATTATTGAAACTTATGGATGCATCGCCAGTGAACTTTCTGGCTGTGAAGAATATCGTCAGCAAGCTGGAGCAGGCTGGCTATCAACGGATTGAGCCGTGCGAGCCCCTGGGAGAGGTGAAGGCTGGCGACAAACGCTATGTGACGAAGAACGACTCTTCCGTCTATGCCTTCCACATAGGGCAGAAGCCTATGGCCGATGCCGGCTTCAGGATGATCTGTGCCCACTGCGACTCCCCTACCTTCCGCATCAAGCCCAATGCCGAAATGTTGTGCGAGGGAGGTATCGTGAAACTGAATACCGAGGTGTATGGCGGTCCCATCATGTCCACCTGGTTCGACCGTCCCCTCACGATAGCAGGACGGGTTATCGTTCGTGGCGAGGATGCCCTTCATCCACAGACACTGCTGCTCCATGTCCAGCGGCCGCTACTGCAAATCAGCAATCTGGCCATTCACTTCAATCGGCAGGTCAACGATGGTGTGAAGCTGAGCAGGCAGAAGGACATGCTCCCGATACTGGGCATCGTCAACAGCCGACTGGAGTGTGGCAACCTGCTGATGAATGTCATCTGCTCGGAACTGAACATCAGCCAGGACGAGATTCTCGACTTTGACCTTTATCTTGCCGATGCCATTCCTGCATGCACCTTTGGTGTACACGATGAGTTCATCTCTTCTGGACGTCTGGACGATCTGTCGATGTGCTTTGCCGGCCTGGAGGCGATGACTGGCACAGAGACTATCGATGCCACCAAGGTACTGGCCATCTTCGACAATGAAGAGACAGGCTCGCAGACCAAGCAGGGAGCAGGAAGTCCCTTCCTCTCGATGATGCTGAAACGCATAGCGATAGCCCAGAGCGGCAGTGAAGAAGCCTTCTATCAGGCAGTTGAGCGGGCCTTTATGGTCTCTGCCGACAATGCCCATGCCTGGCATCCCAACTACAGCGAGAAGTATGATCCGACGAACCATCCCGTGCTGGGTGGTGGTCCCGTGGTCAAGTTCAATGCTGCCCAGAAGTATGCCAGCGATGCTGTGTCGGCAGCTGTGTTTGCAGAGATATGCCGTGAGGCTGGTGTCCCCTGTCAGCGTTTCGTCAATCATTCCGATGTGGCGGGAGGCAGCACGTTGGGAAACATCCTGGCATCGTCTATTCCCTTGCGGGGTGTTGACATGGGCAATGCCATCCTCGCCATGCATAGTTGCAGGGAAACGGGTAGCGTGGACGACCATATCTATGCTGTCAAGGCCTTCACGCAATTCTTCAAATAGAGAAGAGGGGGAGACTTGAAATAACTCATCAATTGGAGGCGAATGTAAAGAAAACCGACTTTCTACCCACTTCAGCCAAATAAGTTTTGCACCTTTTGATGCCAACACCTCATTCAACCATGCTGAAATGCCGATAAACAGTAGCTTTTGGGAGAGTGAGGTGTTGCTCAAACACCTCACTAACACCTCACTAACACCTCACCCAACACCTCACTCAACACCTCACTTTTTACAATTCTCGACAAGATGATTTTGTCCTGATTCTTCCCTTCAAAATTTTGATATGTAAAATATTTTCCTTCTTTAGATTTGGCTTGTTTTCTTCCAGTACTAGAGAAAAATATTTCCCTAGTGAGGGAAAAATATTTCCCTAGTGAGGGAAAAATATTTTCCTAGTGAGGGAAAAATATTTTCCTAATTAGGGAACAAAAAGAACGCAAATAGGACGATTTTGATGTAAGGATTATTCAAAATAATTGCCTTCTCTCCGCACAATCACATATCGTTGCTCCTTTCCCATTGGAGTCGCCAATCGTGCTAAAAAAAACACATCATGAGTGAGGTGTTGAGTGAGGTGTTGAGTGAGGTGTTTGAGCAACACCTCACTAACACCTCAATTCCTTTGTACAAAGGCATTTCCGCAAGATTGAGTGAGGTATTGGCATAAAAATGGTGTACTTCACATAACACAGCATCAAATCCGCCAGTTTGTCTGGATAAGGCTCAAAGTTCCAGCATAGCCTTATTCTCATCACGTCTCAAAGCTTGTGGTTATCATTGTATTGGACTTCAATTCATTTAATGAGATACCCCTCTTGGTCATATCCTTTGTGGTACCGGTGGATGCAGTCTAATAAAAGCTGTACTCTTTTGTCTTCAACCTTCATTTTACCGTATTGAGGCAACTGAGCATTATAGCGATCTGTATTCCCGTTCGAAATCCTTTGTTCAAAATCATCTGGTATGAACAATGATGATTTAATTCCCAAGTGGCGGTAATACTCACTCTCATAAATGGCAATACCGGCCAAGTCCAAATCTCCAAAATGGACGTATTGATTTGGTATGGACTGTAGCCATTTGATGAGATCTTTGTTTTGGTCTTGAGGATAACGGGATACGAAAAGTACACGTCCATATTGCGCCAGGAGATATTTCTGCAATGCGACATACCTGAAATTCTCTGCGTTCTCCATTCCGACTACGACAACATCCTGCGGAATGGTGAAGTGCTGATAGTCGGCAACGAACATGAAACTGCCTTCAGCGGGATGAATTGTTATCTCTTGCCCGTTGAGGACAGCCGTAACAGGCTGATAACTATTCACAAGAAAACCCTTGAAAGTCCTACGTGAAAGGAACTTACTGTCGCCAGTGGCAGCCACCAAAGAGGCTCTGCTGGCATCTTCGCCAGAAAAGGCATCTCTTGTTTGTTCCAGGTCGTGGATGCCGAACTGACTGGCAACATACTGGCGGAGAGACATTCCGTCTGATGCCCTCAGACTCTTGCGGCTGCCGTGTGCTGTAGCCAGAAGGATGCCGTCGTCCTGCATCTGCTCAAACCAGTCGCCCTTCAGACTGCTGGCAGGCAGGGAATCGCCATTGGCCAGACGAATCAGTTTCTCTATGAGAGTGGCAGTCTTTTTCATCTTATGGTTAGCAGCGTTTTAACCACGGTGTTGCTCTTCTCGTCTTTGCTGAGCGAGTAGGTGTACTTGTATGCCTGAGCATTGTAGGTAGTGGGCGACGAGTTGATGAGATTGATGTTGCGTACATTGGCAAACTTCAGAATACCCTCCACATTGTTGGGATGCAGTTTTCCTATCTCGTCCATCATGCAGTGGAGCTTGAAAGCACCGAACTTACGCGAGATCTTCCGCTTGAAGACATTGATCAGCATGATATTCACCATAGCCTTCACCAAGATGTCTGTACCGTCCGAGCCTACGTTCGATAGTTTCTCCACCCAGTTGGTGTCGTTGTCGTTCTCCCTGACTTTGAATTCCAGTTTGAAGGTGTCAGCCAACGTTATCTGATCGCGTTTCTGCTCAGCGTCCATCATTTCAATCAGTGTCATCAGAAGTCTGACGGCGTGCTCATTGGTGCGGTTCAGGTTGTCTTCATCAGTAAAGAGGTTCAGCTGCCCTATGTCATAGCCGTGTTCATCGTCAAAACGCTTGATGTTCAGCAGTTGCTGCATCAGCCGGTCGTTGCTCTCCACCGCCCTCAGCTCAATCTCTTTGATGACACCAGCAAAATTGTTTTCACGGAAATCGCGGTTGATGTCGAGGATAGTCCTTTCGATGTCCGACTTATGCTGGCTCAGATCGCTGACATCCTTGGCTATACGTTTGATAATCGTGGCATACTGCCGGCTGGTGCGCACTCGGTATTGCTCGATCTTGTTGTTGCTGATAAACTCATTCAGTTCGGCAGCAAATTCCGTATAGTCGGCATTGGTGTTGAACTCTGTCCGGAAATAGAAGGTGTTCTGAGGTGAGAAATTGCCCTTGAAGCGGACGATGGCTTCCTTGAAATCCTCGAACTTTCGTTGTTGGGAGGCAATCTGGTCGCGCAACTCTTCCAGTATGTCTGCTAATGGCTTCACGGTTTCCTGTTCGCCGGCTGCAGAGACGTCCGGAGGACAGGATGGACTGTTCAAGAATGCCTGCACCTTCGTCATCGCCTCGGTCAGTTTCTCTTGTTCTTTTCTTAAAGCCGACACCTCATCCGACAACTGCTTGATTCTCTCATCATACTGCTGTCTGCGTTTCAGGAATTTATCCTGCAAGTCGTCTATTTTCTGGCGCACCTGCTTGCGTTCCTCTTTTTTCTGCTGTTCCTGCTCGAAAAAATCACGAATATCGTTTTGCCAGGATATGTATTCTGCGCGATGCTCGTCAATGTATTTCAGTTCGTCGACAACCCGCTGAAGCTGACGCCGGATATCTGCCAACTGGTCCACGTCCACGCCAAGTCCTTTCAGCTCTGCATCCATCTGTGCCTGGAGTTCCGCTTTTCGCTGAACGGCTGATTGTACTTTCTTTTTCAGTTCTGCGTTGACTGCCGCTTTTTGTTGGTCGCTATTGGCCTTCAGTTCTTTCTTTTGTTTGTTGTACGAACTTTGAAGTGAAGCTATTTCTTTTTCTCGCAGGGCAGTCAGACTATCTTTCTGTTTGTCAAGCGTCTCAATCTCTTTCCCCGTCTCTCCAAGCTTCTTCTGTAGTTTCTCCAGTTCGTCTTCCCGCCATTTCTTCAGACGCTCCTCAGCGGCTACTTTCTCTTTCTGAACGCTTTCTATGCGATGAGGAATCTGGCTGTACTCCGCGTCAATAGCCATTTTCTCCAGACGCAGCTGTTTCAGCCTGATGCCCGGCTTGCGCTCCAGTTCGACAATGTCGGTCTCCAGTTGCTGTTTTCGTAGCGCAATTCTTTTGTGCTGCTCCTCAGTTTTCTGCTCCAACAACGTTTTCTGAGCTTTCAGTTCATCAGGTGTCTTGATCGTCTTCTCGATATTGTTGACATCAATCATTATACCGTATAAGCTATCAGAAGGAGCAGCCATCCGAGGATAGAGGGCAGTGTTATAAAGTACGGCATCCTCATCAAGAACTTTCCCGATATTGTCTTCCCATCCGGGTTTGTTCTGACTGAGCCATTCAATCAAAGATCCCTTTTGACGGCTCAGCATGTCATCGAGTTTTGCGATGTTGGCAGAAATGAGTTTGATATCATTCTCGATAGTAGACACCTCTCTCTCACATGCCGTCTCCAAATCCTTACGCTGCATGGCCACATCGTTGGTGATGCGGTCTATTTCTTTCTGCTTTTCAGAAGACTTTTGAAACAATGTTAGTCGTTTCTCGCCCAAAACCTTCAGTTTCCGCTCCTGCTCGTCCATCTCGTCTTTGTACGGATTAGACTGTTGGGTGCGCTGGGTTTGCAGTTTGATGTCATTCTCTGCTGTACGGGCATCGTCCAATAATCTCTGATTGTCTGTTAACTTCTGCTCATACAGACTTCTCGTATTCTCTACCTTTCCATTGATTTCTGCCTGTAGGCGGCTTTCTACTTCTATACGCTGTCTGTCTAAGTCGTTGAGCTGTTTCTGGCATTGAAAATCATACTCACGCAATTGGTTGTCAACCTCCTGCACCAACGCATCATACTTAGATTTCACGCTTTGGTTCTTGCTTGTCAGGGCCTCTTCCTGATGCGTCAGACTCTGTTGTTGAATCTTCAGTTCGCCTTCCTTCCCGATGCGCTCGGCAATCTTCTCTATACCGATTTCCGCATAGTGCTGGCGTTTTGTTTTCACCTGTTCCAGGAAGAATTTCAGGGCTCCATCCTCCTGGTTGAGTTTTGCGGTCTCTGCTTTGTGCTTCCCTTCCTCTTCACCCAACAATCGCTTTTGCCTGGAGAGTTCTGTGCCACAATTTGACTCTTTTTCTGCCAATACAGGCAGTCGGTTGGTATCACGCACTAGCGCATAGTTCAACTGCCCACAGAGTTCGGTTATCAATTTGCGCACATACTCGTAACTGGTGTATTTCTCCACGACCGCATCGGCCTCCGTCTTCACCTTTACCTTGCCATTTTTCTCTACCTTATACCATTTCCAGATATCCTCATACTGCTGGCGGAAGTTTTTCACCTCTTCACGATAGCGGTTCAGGTCAACGTCGTCGCTCGCAAAGTCCATCGAGTCGATGATGGTATCCTTGATGACACGCGATTCCAGGCTTTGGTTCAGGAAGATATTCTGTATGGTCAACGGCACCTGCCGATACTTCGTGCTTTCCATCAACGAGAACCTGCGAAGCTCTCTTGCCACCTGCTGGCTGTTGCCATAGATGATGTCGCGAAACTCCTCATAACCACGAATAATGTTGCTCTTATACACCCTTGTGCCAATCTGTTCGCTGATACGTCCCCACTCATAACGGACGCTCCCGTCTTCTTCGACGAAGAACCGCTTGTCGTATGCACAGTCCACGATGCGGAACGCTGTTCGGCCATGCGAAAGAAAGGTCATCACAAAGAACTTTCCAGTCTCCCGGCACACCTCGTAGATGATATACGAATTCTGGTGAGGCAGGTAGAACTCATCATAGCCCTTCTGACCAGCCTGCGTTTTGATGCCCAGCTTGCTCTTGTCCACATTGTAGAAGAACAAGATAGCACGGAGCAGGGTGGACTTACCAACGCCCTGGGTACCAATGAAATGCACATTACCATCGAGTTTTATCTCGGCGTATGGCACGTGGGCACTGTTGATGAATATGATCTTATTGAGGTATCTCATCTTTCACGTCTTCGTCTATGTTAATACAAAGAATAATCTGCTCGATATAGTGAAAGGCACTGGTCACTTGATAGGTGCCATCGGCTTCGTTCACCAATTCGGCAAAGCCCAGATTCTCCATCGCTCCCGCCAGTGTCTCCAGTTTCTGGCGGTTCGTCGGCTTGTCGGGAAACATCTGTGCAAGCTTCTCCTTCAGTCCGGGTATCGTGGAGAGTTTCACCTCCATCTGTACCAGGCTGAACTGCGTTCCGGCACCAAAGGCTGTGTCGTAGGTCTTCAAGAAGTCTAGATAGTCAATCCAGGAGAACAGCGACTGCAACTTGTTCTCAGTGATGACCTTGGCCTCCTTGCGGCTGAAATAATAGAATCCGTCGCCACTGCTAAGCAGAAAGTCTATCTTGCCAAAATAGTCCTCATACTCCTGCTGGTTTTCTTCTATGTCGCTATAGATGGCACGCGTCTCCGCATCGATGCTGTTGCTCGATATGAACTGCCCTCGACTGAGACGCTGGAAAACTTCACTTGTATATTTCATCGTGGATATATTATGGGGTATTCTATATTCTCTTTTGTTTTTGTCTCATCGGTATAGCACATCTGTTCCGGGTATTGTGACGCCATCTGCAGGAACAGCACCAAGCGCAGTTCCTGGTCGAGTGTCTCTGCAAACGAGTAGTTCCAGACATAGTAGAACAAGTCGCTGCTCTGTGCCATAAAGCCATTCAGCAGTTCCTGGTGGTTAAAGGCCCTCGTCGTCTCTGTCTGCTCCTCCAGGAACCGCCCGTCGATTCTCTCAGCGAGTCTTGACTTGATGCTGGTTTTCTTTGAGAGACGCTTTCGGATATTGTCCAGGACTTCGAGCGCAGCATCCTCATTGCGAAGGAAGTCCAGCGATACCCTGGTCACATACTTGGGCTTGCTCTCCATCCAGACGTCATTAGTCTGTGCTATCAGCTCCTTCACGTTAGTTGCCTGTTCAATCATAAACTGGTCGCGCAGGTATTTCAGCTGTCGCACACGCTTGACCAGACGACTCTGGTATTCTATCCTGTTCAGGTATTCTATGATTTGTGCTGTTACGGCGATGAGCCCATGTGCCGATTCCCGCAATCCATCACGCACTTCGCTGACCGTCTGCTTCAGGCCATAGTCGGATGCACTCGAAAAGAAAATGGTCTGTTCGTCTATCACGTGCTCCGTATGGTGTATCAGTTCGCCTATCAGGCGTGCTTTCTCATCGAAATCCTTCAGACGTAGCTCTTTGATCTTGAAGTTTGGTTCCTGCTTGTAGGTGTCATCGACGTTACGTTTTAGGTCAATCACATTTCTGCGGGTGGCATTGTCGATGCTCCTGAATGTATGGCGGATTTCTCTTAGGAAGCTCTCACGACGGGCATTGTTCTCTGCTGCAAGATAAGAACTGATACCAAGGTTCAGCTTGTCGATGTACATCTTGACCGATGAGATGTTGATATCCTCGTTCACCGCCAGGACCTCTTCGAAAAATCGCTGGTAGGCATCGTCCAGTTCCAGAAAGTCACCCGTCTGCACGATGACCCCAAAGGTGATTAGGTGCTTCAACTTGTTCTCGTCTCCATCCAGGGTGTCAAGAGCATCGTCATACTTCACAGCAACCGTCTTGCGCTGCAAGAACATATTGCTCAGCAGTTTTGAGCCCTGCTGAAGTGCACGTGTCAGTTCTTTTATCGACCTAAATGTTGCCATATTCTTTTAGGTTTGAAAATACTCCTTGTCTCCTTCCTCTTGTTCTGAACAGACCTTTTGCAACCGAGTCACTAGTTTGTTCTCTTCTTGTCTGCGAGAACTACTATGATCCTATTTTCCATTCTTATTCAGATAGGTTGTGTCTTGTTACATAATAATATGCGTACAAAAATAGTTATTTCCCCACAAAATAACGAAGGAAAAGCATTTTTTCTGCAGAATTCAGTCATTTTTATATCTTTTTCTTCACTTTAAATATGCAATGACTGCATCGAGGTTGTACATCATCACCTCACCAGACCATTTGTCCGAAGATATTCGGATTTTTCTAATAGCATCAGGCAAATGAATCTCCCCACTTTTGTTCTGTTCGCTGAATGGCAACGAGAATTGGCCGATTTTATTTTGCATGTAGGGTGATTCTGACTATTTTTGCAGCATAGTTTTCGACTGGCCGAAAGTGGGGGCTTTTTATAAGACCTGCCAGAGGTTAGTTGTATAGAAGAATCAGACAAAGAAATATCAACCAAAATGTATGGAGCTATGAAGAGAACAATGCTGTTTTTGCTGGTAGCATCGATGGCGATGACTGCCAGTGCCGCCACCCTTCAGTGGAAGTACGACCAGAGTTCTGATACCTATTACATCGTAGGTATCGAGTATTGTGAACATCCTGCTGACAAGAGCTATGAGCAGATGGGCATCTACGTGCCAGGAGCCTATATGACAGCCACCTCGAATGGTGATGGCACCTATACGTGTACCATCAACCATAGTGGCACGAAGAACGGTTTCTCCGCCAGCACGGCACCTGTCGTGATACCCGTCAACACGGCAGGCTACAAGGCCATGTCGCCACCAACAGGATTCACCAGCAAGGTGACCAGCTACACGGAGAAGGGATTCATCTACCTCTTTGCCGGATGCCGGGGCAAGGATGCTGCTGCCCCTAGTGCCGTCACCGACCTGAAGGCTGCCGTAAAGTATTTCCGCTATCTGGCATCAGAAGGCTGTGTGCCAGGCAATAGCGACCGTATCTTCTCATTCGGACATAGCGGTGGAGGTGCTCAGAGTGCCATTCTAGGGGCATCGGGCAACAGTAAGCTCTACGATGTCTACCTCGCTGCCATTGGGGCGAAGACCGACTATCGCGATGACATCAGAGGCAGCATGTGCTGGTGTCCTATCACCAATCTCGACCTGGGCAGCGAGGGGTATGAGTGGAACATAGGACTGACACGTTCTGGTTTGTCGGAGGCCGAACAGAACATCTCCAAAGCCCTGGCAGCTGCCTTTGCAGATTTCATCAACGATATCGGACTGAAGCATCCCTCGACAGGTGAGACGCTTACACTGAGTGCCACCAGCGACGGCTACTACCAGAGTGGCTCCTATTATAAATATGTCATGGAGGTGATCAACGATGCCGTAAACCGTTACAACAATTACAACAAGGCCAGCATCGCTCCTTACGACAGCAACGACCCCACGGCACTGGCTACCTTTGCCAAGGACTACAAGAACACCACGAAGGGTCTTGGGGCTTTCGATTCCTATGACAAGAAGCGTACTTCGGCAGGTAACCTACTCTTTGACCCCAATGGCGAATGGGCCCATTTCGACAAATACCTGGCTGCCATCGTGGCACAATATGCCCCCACATACAAAAGCGACTTCGATGCCGACCTCACAAAAGTCGACAGCTATGGTAACGATCTGACTACTCGTCTGGCTATGTACACCCCACTCTACTACCTCCTCAACAATAGCACCTACTATGCTGGTGGCGGCAAAGGGGCCAGCGATGTGGCATCCCACTGGCGCATCCGTACTGGCATCAAGCAGGGTGACACCTCTCTTTGCACAGAAATAAACCTCGCTCTCGCTCTGCAAGCCTATGGCATCAGCGATGTCGACTTTGCCACCATCTGGGGACAGGGACACACACAGGCAGAAGATACTGGTAATGCCACTGACAATTTCATCGAATGGGTAGAGAAATGTTGTGCTGACGACTCGCAACAGGCGACAGGTGTCCTTGAGATGCCTGCCGCTGAGCGACCATCATCAGGTTACTTCTCCCTCAGCGGACAGCGACTTACGGGAAAACCCCTACACGGCATCTATATCGAGAACGGGGTGAAAAAGATAGCAAGGTAAGAAATAGCAAATCGACAATTGTCTGAAAGACACCAGGGAGATTAGTGAAAAACACAAACATTCTCTCAGAAAAAAAACGTTTTCCTTTTGCTTTTCTCTCGTTTTTTCGTAACTCTGGCTTCGCCGAAGTTACTGGCACTCGGAAAAGAAAAGAAAAACTTGGGCTTTCCTTTTGCTTTTCTCTCGTTTTTTCGTAACTTTGCATAACAAACACGGAAGACATGAAAAAGAGTATCATTCTGCTGATGGCCACACTGATGGTGGCTATGCATGCAAAGAGTCAAGAGAACAAGGGACAGAGAGTAAGCATCCAGTCAGGTATTGTGGAGGGCATCGAGCAGGAAGGCACACAGGCATTCCTCGGAATACCCTATGCTGAGGTAGAGCGATTCATGCCTCCCCAGCCTGTAAAACCCTGGCAGGGAGTTAGGAGATGTGACCACTGGGGACCACAAGTGATGCAGGTTACCAACGGACGCAAGATGAGTGAGGACGAGATGTCGGAGAAGAACTCCTGCGTGCTCAACGTGTGGACCACCGATTGCACGGCAAGAAAGCCTGTGATGCTGTGGATACACGGTGGTGGGTTCGACTCTGGAGCCTCCACATGGAATCCTGGCATGGGACTGGCAAAGAAGGATGTGGTTGTTGTCAGCCTCAACCATCGGCTGAACATTCTGGGATTTCTCGATCTTTCGACTTGTTCTGAGAAATACAGGTATTCTGCTAATGTGGGAATGCTCGACATCGTGGCCGCCCTACAATGGATACACGACAATATCAAGCAGTTTGGTGGCGACCCAGACAATGTCACCATCTTTGGCGAGTCTGGCGGTGGCGGTAAGGTGGGTACCCTTCTCTGTATGCCATCAGCCAAAGGGCTCTTCCACAAGGCGATTATCATGAGTGGCACCATACTCAATGTGAACACGAAGGCCATGAGCGAGGCACTGGGGAAAGCCGTGCTGAAAGAGTTGAACATCGATGCCGCACACATAGAACGCATCAACGAGGTGCCCTACGAGGAGCTCTATGCCGCAGGGCAACGGGCTATGGCTGCCAGCATCGGCACACGCAAGCCAGGCACACCCATGATGTGGGGGTTCGGGCCTACTCCCGATGGGGAGACGCTATTGCAACAGCCCTTCCAGCCTGGTTTTGCCACGATATCGAGCGATGTTCCCATCATGATTGGTACGACGTTCAACGAGCTACAGCGTCTTCACTACAACAAAGCCCTCTCAATGGAGGAGGCTCGCGAGGCACTGTTGCCCACCTTCGGCAACGAAACTGACGACTACATCACAGCCATGAAGCAGGCCTGGCCGTCAGCCACGCCACAGGATATGCTCAGCATCGACTGGCTGTTCCGTCCAAAGACACTCATCACGGCTGATGCCATCGCCACAACAAGAAAGGCTCCTACCTATATGTATATGTTCACCTGGCAATCGCCACTGTCGAAAGGCTCTGTGCATGGTGCCGAACTGATGTTCTGCTTCAACACACTGCACCATTCGAAACGGGACCTGCCACAACCTACTAGCGAGGACCTCAGACTGGCCGACCTGATGAGCAGCACATGGGCACAGTTTGCACACAACGGCAATCCGAACACACAGGGACTGCCCCACTGGCAACCTTATACTGCCGAGAATGGCGAGATGATGATTTTCGACTATAACAGCACCATCAGGAACAATCCTGACCGACAGCTCCAGCAGATCATCAACCGCCACTGCTTCAGGCAGCTCGACGAGTTCAACAAGCGATAATCACCATCATCGTCGTGTAGGGAAGCCCTTGATGCGATGCTCAGTGTAGAGTATCAGCTTCGAGGGCAAAGCCGTCTATCAATTTTCCTATCGCAGGATTCCTGCCCCTCATGTCTTCGACAACTGCGGCATCGTCATGCTCCAGGCTGTTGTCTGAGCTGGTTATATAATCTTCGTTTGGTAGCAGAATCGTGGAGACATCAGGATCGGAAGGCTGCCTGTATTTGGAATCAAGTGCCAGATAACCATATTTCCTGGCGATACCCGTTCTGTTGAATGGGGCGGCATCAAAGCCCACTTTGAGCAAGTACTTATATTCTTTGCTATTGAAGATGGCCTCCTGAACAGCATCGTTCCAGTCCTTGAATTGCCTGATTACGAGGTTGCATTCCAGTTTCTGCAGGTAGTACAAAGCCAGACTGACCAGCCGCAGGTGAATGGGACTGACGATGACATCTCGAGTGACAAAAGTAAACCTGTCGAGCACTTCCCGTTCACTGCCCAGATTGGTACATACCTGATGGACAGCAAGATAAGGTACATCCCTGGCTTCGACTTCAGAAAGGTGTCTTCCTGTATGATAAAGAACTGCCAGATAGTCCGTGAGCGACAGTCGTTGCCTGTCTATTACGAAATCCTTGTCCTCAGCCAGTCTCAGGCAGGCGAAAAAATAATCACGGCTTCTAGTCAGCCGATCTATGTTTTTCAGCACATACTCGACAGGGAAGCGACAGGCTACCACCCGTGAGCATGTCTCTTCGCCATACTGTTCCCATAGTTCTTTCACCTTTGGCTCGAACGACTTGTCCCAATAGCTGAGGGCCTGTAAGTATGCCCACTGGCGATCGGTCTTGCCTGACTCCAGGAAAGCGGAAATAATCTTTTTCTGGTCCTTCCAGTCCAGATGGTCAAACCGTTCCCGTATCTCGTATCGAGAGACAACCACCTTGCCGCTTTTCTTGTTCATGTAGTTCCTTATTAATGTTGCTATCGGAGTGTTTCGCTTTTTCATGAAATATTCCATATCCTTCTGCTGCTACGTTTGGTTCAACTTCTATTCAATGTTCTCATTCAAATTCCAAAATGCAAAAATAGCAAGAAAAATCAATACTATCATGCATTCTCATCTTAAAACATCTTAAAAGACACGTTGGATTACAATTTTTCTTGTTACCTTTGACAACCAAAAAAAAAAAGAATCATATCGTATGGAATACAGAAAGATTGGCGACAACTATTATGTCCGCATGGATCGTGGCGATGAGATTATCGGGAGTCTTCTCGACATCTGCCGCAGGGAGTCGATTGCCTCTGCCGTTTTCTCTGGCATTGGCGGCTGTCAGGAGGCAATGCTACAGGTATTTATCCCAGAGTCAGGCAGTTTTGAGACGGAATGCATCAGGGGGATGCTAGAACTGGTGTCACTCAATGGCAATGTGATCACAGACGATGATGGCCAACTGTTTCATCATACCCATGCCCTGTTCTCGTACAAGAAAGACGGACAGCATGCTATGGCGGCAGGACATCTCAAGGCAACAACGGTACTCTATACGGCAGAGATAGAACTGCGACCCACCATTGGCGGGGCTATTGGCAGGAAGGCTGATCCAGAGACGGGCACTGGTTTCTGGAACTTCAGGGACTAGGCGATATCAAAAAAGCGTGCGACCCATCTTGGGCCACACGCTATTTCCTGTGATGTCAGCAGTGCATCTTATTTGTTGTCCAGATACTCCACGAGTGTGAAATACGGAGCTTTGTCACCTTCCTCCTTGGTCACATACACCTTGACGTTCGACTTCGAACCGTCGCCACCAGTGTTCTCGGCATCGAAGCAATATTCCGTGCCTGCCTTCACCGTGCGAGAAGCCACCATCTGTGGTGTGGCATTCAGCATCGCATAGCCCTTCACAGCTTCGTTGAAGATGGCAGCATCAGCCTCTTCCACTGCCTTCGCCTCAGAGAAGTCACCCTTCTGTTCTACCTCTCCCTCTTTCATGCCCAGCCTCACTAGCATGTCAGTGACCTGTGCAGGCATCATGTCCATCAGTGCACTCCTGATGCCGAAGCCATCGAGCACTTGCGCACCTGGCTGCTGATGTTTCAGGTCGGCCACACTCTGGGTGTAGCCGCCACTGCCGAAGGTAGCAAAGGGCACGACCACCTTTCCCTTCAGGTCGACACTTGCCAGCCATCCCTTGACGGGAAGTGCATATGTACCATACCAAATGGGATATCCAACGAAGATGGTATCATATTTTGCCACATCCAGCGCCAGAGGTTCCAGCTCAGGCATCTTGCCCTCTTGCATCTCCTGCTGACTACGAGCTATGATCTCGTTAAAATCGGTGGAGTAAGGAACCTTCACCTTGATGGCAGCCATATCGGCACCCGTCAGTTGCTGAATGCACTCGGCAGCCTTCTGTGTCGTTGACGTAATCGAGTAATACACCACCAGCGATTTCTTTTCACTCTTCTGCTCGGATTTCTTTCCAGAGCCACATGCCACCAGCAGCAATACTGCCGTGAGCATCATCAAAAATTTCTTCATATCACGTTTTTGCTATAGGTTTTTACAACACCAGTTATCATAATAACTGCAAATGCACGATTTTATTGTCTGTTCCATCCGTTTTTTGTTCCTGTGTCAATATCTGGAATCTTGTTTCACTATCCAATATGGCTGAGGATTTGTTGATACTATTGCTGACATCTATTATGCATATTTTCCTTAGGAGTATTGATGGGACATTGAAGACACGAAGCTTTATATCCAACACTTTTTCTGTACGAAGACATGAGCCCATAAAAAGCAAATGGCGTGTAACTCACCAGAGCTACACGCCATTTGATAGTGTTTTGTTATGTCTTTACTTATGCGTCTCATTTGACCTCCTCAAATCTGACGCCAATTGATTATCAGAGGATTATGTTTGTGTGGGACAAATATGGGCGTTTTAAGTTGCTGTTTTACAAGTAGAAAGTCAGCAGATGCTAATTCCGTCAGATATTGAGTTGCTTTACCTCGTCAATCTCCTTAATCAGCTGTTCTGTTGTTGGTAGATACAGTTGATACTTGCTGGCTAATATCGTGGA
>JAIKWS010000066.1 GCA_024684515.1 Prevotella sp. | reverse complement strand
TATTTGTTTTATTTTGTTGTACATATTAACACCTATTGTTACAGCAACAATCATTAGACTATTTATTTATGGGAAGTAATACGTTTGAAGATTTTGTAATGGTTGATTTGTTGATTTAATTGCTATTCGAAAATTGTATTTTTAAATTATGTATTATGTATAAATTCTTTACTAAAGGTCATCTGATAAAAACAATCTTTTTAAACACTAGGTTAAAAGACTATCAGTATTTTTTGTCATACGCAAAAGCTCATGAATATGAGATATTACCATTATGTGATTTTTGGGGATTGCAGGATAGAAGAAGTAAAAAACATTTGGTGCTCCGCCATGATGTTGACTGGCCCGGGGAGTCTACACGTAGAATGTTCGAAACGGAAAAAGGACTCGGTGTAAGGAGTACCTACTATTTCCGCTTTTCTACTATTGACAAGCCGCTAATTGAAGAAATGATTGAAGCAGATTTTGAAGTAGGTTTGCATTTTGAAACTATATCAGATATAATACGTGAGCAACAATTAACGGATAAGAATCAACTAAAGATGACCTATGCCTTTGAGAGATTTCGGGAAGATATTAGACGATTTGAAGAAATAACTGAGCATAAGATAGTAACTTGCTGTAGTCACGGAGCTCCAGAGAATGTTAAGCTTGGAATATCTAACAATAGTCTTACGGAGGACACGAATTTGGCAGACTATGGCATACAGTTTGAAGCGTATGACAAAGAAATGTATTCCAAAGATGTGGATTGTCATATCATGGATGCAACACTTTTGTTTAATTATGGTTTTTCTTATATAGATACACCTATTTCCGCAGTTAATCATCAATATCAGAATATCATTTTCTTATCCCACCCAAATCATTGGTGGAAACCTATGGGTTTTAACGAGCGCATAAAGCCTCTCATATTTATGCTTATGGGCAAAGCAACTTATCATACTAGTAGGCAATTTAAGAGAATAGCTCAATAAATATTGATATTTTTTATTTAAATCAAAAATTATTATGGCAAATTTTGCATTGATTGGTGCCGCAGGTTATATTGCACCGCGTCACATTAAAGCCATCGCAGAGACTGGAAACAATCTGGTGGCCGCGTATGATCGTTTTGATAGTGTGGGAAGACTTGACAGTTCCTTCCCCGAGTGTTCATTTTTTACAGAGCAGGAGCAGTTCGAGCGTTTTGTAGAAAAACTTAAAGGTACTAAGGACGAAATCCAGTGGCTTTCTATCTGCACCCCGAACTATACCCACGATCCGTTCATCCGTTATGGACTCCGTAATGGTATGAATGTTATCTGTGAGAAGCCTATCGTGCTCCATAGCCAGAGCTTGGAAGACCTCATCAAGATTGAGGAGGAAACGGGACATCAGGCATACAACATCCTCCAACTTCGTTTGCATGACAAGATTGCAGCACTGAAGAAGAAAATTGAGGCAGGACCAAAGGACAAAGTTTACAACATTGATCTTACCTATATTACTTCCCGTGGTAAGTGGTACTATACTTCTTGGAAAGGTAATAACCACAAATCAGGTGGCGTTGCTACCAACATTGGTGTTCACTTCTATGACATGCTTCAGTGGATTTTTGGTCCTGTGAAGAAGAATATCGTGAATGTGATGAGCTTTGACCGAGTGGCTGGCGTTCTTGAACTGGAGCAGGCTCATGTGAAGTACTTCTTGAGCATTAATGCAGACTGCCTGCCTGAGAATGCTGTTGAAGGCGAGAAAAAGACTTATCGTACATTGAATATCGATGGCGAGGAGTTTGAGTTCAGCCAGGGCTTCACTGAGTTGCACAACGAGAGCTATCGTAAGATTCTCTCTGGAGAAGGATTCCGTATCAGCGAGGCACGTAATTGCATCAAGATTGTGGAGGAAATCCGTACGGCCACTCCTGTTGGTCTTGTTGGTGATTATCATCCTCTGGCAGAACGCCCATTGTCAAAGCACCCGTTCGGATGGGATGACGTCAAGTATTAATTCACAATTCATAATGCATAATTCATAATTAGGATTGAGAATGAATAAGATTCAAATGGTTGACCTTAAAGGTCAATATCTAAAGATAAAGGACGAGGTGGATGCCGGTATTCAAAATGTTATTGACAATACCGCATTCATCAACGGTCCTATCGTGAAGGAGTTTGCAGAGCATCTGTCCCAGTATATGGGCGGATGCTATGTGACCCCCTGTGCTAACGGAACAGATGCCCTCCAGATTGCGTTGATGGCACTGGAGTTGAAGCCTGGAGATGAGGTGATTGTACCTGCATTTACCTATGTGGCATCTGCAGAGGTGATTGGACTCCTTGGCTTGACCCCAGTGATGGTAGATGTGGATTATGATACCTTCAACGTAACAGTAGATAATATTAAGAAGGCGTTGTCGAATAAAACCAAGGCTATCATTCCAGTACATTTGTTTGGTCAGAGCTGTGATATGGAACCCATTCTGGCCTTTGCCAAGGAGCATAACCTCTATGTAATTGAGGATAATGCTCAGGCCATTGGTACTGAATATACCTTCTCTGATGGTCATAAAGAAAAGACTGGTACGATGGGAACCATTGGGTGTACTTCGTTCTTCCCCTCAAAGAATCTTGGTTGCTATGGTGATGGCGGTGCCATCTTCTGCAAGGATGATGAGTTGGCAGAAAAACTGCGCATGATTGCAAACCATGGTCAGAAAGTGAAGTATCATCATTCTGTCATTGGCTGTAACTCTCGTCTGGATTCCATTCAGGCTGCTATCCTGAATGTTAAGCTGAAGCATCTTGATGAGTATGGTCAGGCACGCTATGCAGCAGCCAGCTATTATACTGAGAAACTGAAGGCTTTTGATCCGGAACAGAAGTTCTTCATCACGCCTAAGGAATTGGAGAACAGTACACATGTATATCACCAGTATACTTTGAAAATTAAGAACGGCAAGCGTGATGCGCTGAAGCAGTTCCTGGCAGATGCTGGTATTCCGAGTATGATTTATTATCCTCTGCCTTTACAAGAGCAGGAGGCTTTCAAGCCGATTACCCGTGCCGCAGAGAATTTGACAATCGCAAAGGATATCGCCTATTCTGTTCTGTCGTTGCCGGTACATACAGAAATGACTAAAGAGATACAGGATGCTGTTATCAGCAAGATAATAGAGTTTTATAATTCTTAAATCATGACAATTAAAGTCTGTCATGTAACAAGTATGCATAGAGTCTTCGACACGAGGATATTCCACAAGGAATGTGCCTCGTTGTCGAAGAAATATGAGGTATATCTTGTCGCATCGAATGTCGAGAGTCAGGTCAAAGACGGGATACACATCATAGGCGTGAAGATGCCGCCCCACGGCATACGGAAGATGCTGACCACAAAGCCTGTCATTGAAGCAGCACGTTCTGTTGATGCTGATATATATCATTTTCATGATCCAGAGTTGATGAGAGCCGGCTTAAAACTGAAGAAAGCCGGGAAGAAAGTTATCTTTGACTATCATGAGAATTATGCAGAATTTCTCCTTACAAAAGATTGGATACCACGCATCTTCAGAAAGGTTGCATCTAAGTTTTTTTTGATGGCAGAAAGAATGTGTTTAGCCAAATATGATGCAATAGTTTCTGTAACTCCCTTCATTATTGATCGTTTAAAGAATTACAATAAGCACGTTTATCAGATAACAAATTACCCGAAGTTCATTGATATCCCTGATAAGCGAGAGTGGGGGCAGAATGTTTGCTTTGTAGGAGGTATTGTGCCCCAATGGATGCATCATAATATCGTAAAGAGTCTTGTTCAAACAAATGCCAAATATGAACTGGCAGGAATGGCAGCCCCTGAAAGTTATCTTGAAGAAATGAAGCAAGATGAGGGATGGCATAAGGTAGATTATTATGGAAGAATAGATTATGCAGACTTATTCCCATTTTTGCAAAAGAGTTCTGCAGGTGTAGCTATTAGAACATACAATGATCCTAATGTAGGGTATAAGAAGGGTTCGTTGGGGGTGAATAAGTTTTTTGAGTATATGATGGCAGGAATTCCTGTTATTTGTTCGGGTGCAGAAGTTTGGAAAGAAATTATAGAAAAATACAAATGTGGCATGATAGTTGACCCAGATGATTGTGACTCAATAGCTGCGGCTATTAATTATATCATAAACAACCCTGCAGAAGCGCGAATGATGGGAGATAATGGACAGAGAGCTGCTAAGGAAATTTATAATTGGGCGACACAAGAATCCATATTGTTTGATATGTATGAAAATGTTTTGAATAATAAACAATGATACGATTATTGACTGTTATAGGGGCACGCCCCCAGATTATCAAAGCTGCCGCGATTTCACGTGCGGTAAGGAATTATTTTGCCGGTCAGATAGAAGAGAAGATACTGCATACTGGGCAGCATTATGATGCAAATATGTCCCAAGTGTTCTTCGATGAACTTGGTATCCCACAGCCAGATTATAACTTGGGGGTTGGTTCTGGAAGTCACGGAGTTCAAACAGCCAAGATGATTGCTGGTATTGAAGAAGTGTTGACTTCAGAGAACTTTGATGGTATTATTCTTTATGGTGATACGAACTCCACTCTTGCAGGAGCAGTAGCAGCATCAAAGATTCACATCCCTGTGTTTCATATCGAGGCGGGTCTTCGTTCCTTTAATATGACAATGCCTGAAGAGGTTAATAGAATTGTATGCGACCAATTGTCATCAATCTGTTTCTCACCTACCCAGACAGGCATTGACAACTTAAAGCGGGAGGGTTTCTTTGATTCACCAGCTAAGTTTAAGAATGGTAAAGGTCGCTTGGTGGTGAATAGCGGAGATGTGATGTACGACAACAGTATGTATTTTGCCTCGCTTGCTGAGCAAAAATCTGATATACTTACTTGTCTTGGAGTTAAGTCGAATGAGTTTATCCTTACAACAATCCATCGACCGAACAATACGGATGATCCCGCCCGTCTGACGGCAATTATTTCATCACTCTTGTTAATAACAGAACGTGATGGCATTACATTGGTGCTACCCTTACATCCTCGTACAAAGAATCTTCTTGACAAGAACCTCGATAAGGAAGTTTATGATAAACTCATTAGTTCACCACGAGTGAAGATTATTCCACCGGCTTCTTTCTTTGAGATTATTGTGCTGGAAAAGAATGCAAGAATCGTGATGACTGATAGCGGTGGCGTCCAAAAGGAATCTTTCTTCTTTGAACGTCCTTGTGTTATTCTGCGCCCCGAAACAGAATGGGTGGAAATAGTCGAACATGGTGCTGGTATTATCGCAGATGCAGATCCTGAACGTATTATTAGCGCATACGACAAACTTGTTGGTACCGCGCCTGCATTTCCTCCACTTTTTGGTGATGCACATGCTTCTGAACATATTCTTGAAACAATCAAAAATTATCTGACTGTTTAATGCAACTCTACACAGATAGTCTTCATAAAATTGCCTATGCCACCGATGCTTCTGTGTATCGGGAGATTCCATACGGTGTAGCCTATCCTGAAACCATAGAGGATATTCAGGAGCTGATGCGAATTGCTCGCGAGAGGAAAACGCATTTGATTCCTCGTGCAGGCGGTACATCTATTGCCGGTCAAGTAGTGGGTAGCGGGATTGTTGTGGATATCAGTAGACATTGGAATAACATCGTCAAGATTAACGAAGAAGAACGTTGGGCAATAGTTCAGCCAGGTGTGGTTAGGGATGAACTGAATATAGCCTTAAAGCCATACGGATTGTTCTTTAGTCCTGAGACATCTACCAGCAACAGATGCTGTATTGGTGGTATGTTCGGAAATAACTCCTGTGGTACTCATTCGTTGGTATATGGCAGTACGCGTCATCATGTCTTAGGAGCTGTTGGTATATTGGCCGATGGCAATAAAGAAGAGTTCGTTGATTATAAAATTAAGGAACTTGAACTGAGATTTGGAGTGCAGTTCTGGAAGAAAGAAACTCATGATCTTCTTATTGAAAAGATATATGCTCAGCTTATCAACTATGCTCTGGATAAAAATATCGTTGATTTAATCCATAAGAATTACCCGGACAATGATTTGAAAAGACGTAGTTGCGGTTATGCAATTGACGAGGTAATTGAGGATCTCGTTGAAAACAAAGAACCTTTCGGCGAACGGACTATAAATCTTTGTAAGTTATTGGCTGGTAGTGAGGGAACTTTGGCGTTTATAACAGAGATAAAGGTCTCGCTTGATGTGCTGCCGCCTAAGGGAATCATGGTGGTATGTGGGCATTGCGATACTTTGGACAAGAGTTTCGAGGCTAACCTTGTTGCTCTGAAGCATCATCCTACAGCCATTGAATTGATGGATGGTGATATACTTGAACTGAGCAAGGGTAATGCAGAACAGCAGAAGAACCGGTTCTTTGTAGAAGGAGATCCAGCAGCATTGCTGATAACAGAATTGCGTGCAGAAACAAGGGAGGAATTGGATGCTCAGGCTGAAGCCCTGGAAAAAGACCTGATAGATAGTGGATTAGTTTATCTGAACACCAGAGTCTATGGTTCAGATGTAGCTAAAGTCTGGGCATTGCGAAAGGCCGGTTTGGGAATTCTTGGAGGCATGAAGGGTGATGCAAAGCCTATGGGAGTGATAGAGGATACCGCCGTTGCTCCCAAGTTTATGCCTGCCTATATGAAAGATTTCCAAGAGATGACACATAGGCTTGGAGCTAATGTGGTCTATTATGGACATATTAGTACGGGTGAGTTGCATCTTAGACCCATCATCAACCTGAAGACCAAGGAGGGGCAGAAACTCTTCCGTGATTTGGCTACAGAAACAGCACAACTGGTAAAGAAACATCGTGGCAGCATCAGCGGTGAGCATGGCGATGGAAGACTTCGCGGGGAATTTATCAAGATGCTTTATGGTGATGAGACCTACGAGTTGATGCGACAAGTAAAGAAATGCTGGGATCCTGATGGAATGTTTAACCTGCACAAGATTGTGGATACACTCCCGATGGATTCTATGTTGCGGTTCGATGTTGACCAAGAGTATGATATTGAAAAACGATTAGGTTCAGATAAAACTTATTTCAATTGGAAAGCGGCCTTTGATGAGTGTACAGCACCGGGGGCTACGGGTGCCAAGAGCCAAATGAATGCGCTCATGTGTTCGATAGAACAGTGCAATGGTGCTGGTGACTGTCGGAAGAGTAATCTCATTGGTGGTACACTATGTCCGGCATACAAAGTGTCGGGAGATGAGTTGAAAACAACACGTGCCAGAGCCAATGTGCTTCGAGAGGTACTGACACGTGGCGGTGATTACAAGCAAGTAAAAGAGGAACTTGACAGTTGCTTGGCTTGTAAGGGGTGTAAGAGCGAATGTCCCTCAAATGTGGATATGACCCGATTGAGGGCAGAGGTGCTGCAGCATTATTATGATGAGCATGGTACGCCTTTCAGGTCATTTATGGTTGCTCGCATGGCTCAGATAGAGCAACTGGGTGTCTTGGTTAGGCCGTTGTATAACTTCTTTGCTACATGGAGTCTGTCTTCATGTATTATTAAAAAAGTAATCAGATTCTCGACAGAGCGACAGATACCTACATTGAGTAGATGTTCTATGCGAAAACTGGTTGCGAAAGAGCAGGCTCAGTATCGCATAGCCAGACCAAAGAAGAAAGTATATCTATTTGCAGATGAATTTACCAATCTTCAGGAGGCTGAATTAGGTTTGACTTTTGCTAAACTGCTGATGCGGTTGGGATATAAGGTGGAAATACCGAAGCATGTAGAGAGTGGTAGAGCAGCCATTTCTAAAGGTTGCCTTAAATATGCCAAGAAGTTTGCTGTAAAGAATGTACTATTGCTGAAAGACAAGGTAAATGATAGCCACCCATTGATAGGCCTAGAGCCTTCATGTATTTTGAGTTTTCGGGATGAATATCCTGATTTAGTTCCGGCAGAATTAAGAAAAGATGCTTTTACCCTTGCTAAGAATTGTCTGTTATATGATGAGTTCTTTATGAAGGAAATATCGGAAGGTAATATTTCAGCAGAAGAATTCGAAGATAACAAGATGGAAATCTGGCTGCATGGTCATTGCCATCAGAAAGCACTGGTTGGTGTGGATAAGACAGCAAAAGCATTAGAAAGCCTGTTATTGGGAGCAAAAGTGAATGTCATTCCAAGTGGTTGTTGTGGCATGGCAGGCTC
>JAIKWS010000046.1 GCA_024684515.1 Prevotella sp. | reverse complement strand
TGCCCGATTTGTTCTGCTTCTTCTCGACAAACATGCCACAAAGGTAGTACTTATTCTTCAAATGACACCAGACGAGGGGGATTTTCTTGGTGGCAGGCAGCCAAAAATGGCCTCTGAGACGAAACGAGGTGACCCAAAACGACACTTTACTAGCTCGTAACTGTCTTATTTACAATAGAATGACTTTTTTAATACAAAATCATGCGGAAAACAGGAAGTATGTAAAAGTTGGGCTTACTGGTTCGTAACTATTTATTTACAATAGGATGACTTTTTCAAGACAAAATCATGCGGAAAACAGGAGATACGTCCCGTGCAGGATAAACCAGATGAGCATGACCCTCGCGGCCATGCTCATCCTTGCTAAATACAACTAACTAACTATTATAAATATGACTTATTAGAACAAGTCACCGGAGTTCGAATCTGACCTGCTGCTTCTGTGGGGCCGCCGATGTGGACATCGTAGCTGCGAACATCCCTGGCTCTGCCGTCCAGCCGTTGGTGGCCGGGCTGTAGAAGCTCAGAGCCTGACGATCGATGCTGATGCTGACGGTCGTGGTCTGACCTGGCTTGAGGCATACTTTCTGAAATCCTTTCAGCTCCTTCACCGGCCGGGGCACAGATGCTTTCAGATCGCTGATGTACAGCTGCACGACTTCGGCCCCCTCACGACTGCCTGTATTGGTGACATCGACAGAGACGGTCAGCTGATCGTTGATGCCCATGACCCGTTTGTCGGCACGGAGGTTGCCCAGCTCAAACGTGGTGTAGCTGAGTCCATATCCGAAGGGGAATAGCGGTGGCAGGACGTTGACACCCCCACCCTTCATGCTCTTCCGCTGTCTGGCGGGCAGGTCTGTCCACCGATAGCCCACGAAGATATCTTCCCGATACTCCTCGTCTATGGTCTGATGATCGTCGCGCCATACTCCGGGATAGGCATCCAGGGCATGGGCACCACACTGGTCGAGGCTGGCATACCAGGTGAAGGGCAGCTTGCCACTGGGGTTCACATCGCCACAGAGCACATCGGTGATGGCTTCTCCTGCCTCAGAACCGATGAACCATCCCTGTATGATGGCAGGTACACGGCTAATCCAGGGCATGGCCACGGGATTGCCAGAGATGTTGACATAAACGAGCCGGGGATTGGCATCGGCCAGTGCCTCGACGAGCTGGTCCTGCTGGTAGGGCAGCCCGTATTGCTGTCGGTCGTGTCCCTCGCAGTCCTGATGGTTGCTCTTGTTAAGGCCTCCGAAGAGGATGACGACATCGGCCTGCCGAGCCATCTCCACTGCTTCCTGCCGCAATTGTTCGGGGCTACGTGTCTCGTAGAGGCTTCGGCCGACGCTGACGCCATTATAGCTCTGGACAGTATCTCCGACATAGCCACGGGCATAGTCAACGCAACTGGCACCGAAACGAGCACGCAGGGCATCGAGAGGCAGTATCTCCCGCTGTGCCTTTAGCGAGCTGCTGCCCCCGCCCACGGTCATCATCTTGATGGCGTTCTCTCCCACGACGAGGATACGCTGTGGCTGCTTCAGGGGCAGCAGGCTGCCATCGTTCTTGAGCAGTACGATGCCTTCCTGTGCTATCTGCCGTGCGGCCTCATAGTGACTCTCGGAACAGAGGAAGCCCACGGGCCGCTGTCGCTGCATGGTGGTGCGATAGAACAGCCGCAGCACCCGCCGTACCTTCTCATCGAGTTCCCTGGTAGAGTACCTCCCCTCGAGGATGGCCCTCTTATAGGGTAATGCCAGATAATAGTTGTCGTAGGCATTGGTGGCACCCATGGTGAGCCCGTTGGTCCAGGTGCCAAACTCCAGGTCGAGGCCGTTGATGATGGCCTCGTCGGTATTGTGAGTTCCCCCCCAGTCACTGACGACGACGCCATCGAACTTCCAGTCGCCCTTCAGGATCTTGTTGAGCAGGATGGCATTATGACAGTTGTGCTGGTTCTGATAGAGGTTGTAGGCTCCCATGATGGCCCATGCCTTTCCCTCGGTGACTGCAGCCCGGAAGGCAGGTAGGTAGATCTCGTGCAATGCCCGGTCGCTGACCTTCACATTGACCTGATGGCGGTATTCCTCTTCATTGTTCAGGGCATAGTGCTTCACGCAGGCTGCCACCCCCAGCGACTGCAGTCCCTGGATATAGGGTACTACCATGCGTGCAGCGAGCAAGGGGTCTTCGCCCATATACTCGAAGTTGCGTCCTCCCAGTGGTGTACGGAAGATGTTGACGCCAGGGCCTAGCATCACGTTCTTGCCCCTATAGAGAGCCTCCTCGCCCAGGCTGCGACCATAGCGTCGTGCCAGCTCAGGATTCCAGGTGGCCGCGAGACAGGTCAGTGCCGGGAAGGCCACACACGAGTCGTTGGTCTGTCCAGCTTGTTCCCATTCGTCCCAGAGCACATCGGGCCGTACGCCATGCGGACCGTCATCCGTCCAGAGGTCGGGGAATCCCAACCGTTTCACGCCAGGCGATGAGAATTTCGACTGGGCATGGATGACGGCAATCTTCTCGTCGAGTGTCATGCGGCTCAGGGCATCGTCGATGCGTTGCTCCACGGGCTTGGTCTCGTCGAGATAGACAGGCATGCTTTGCGCATGCAGCTGAGCCTGTGTCAGACAGGCCATAGCAAGTAGGATAAGCGATCGCTTCATGTGCTATTACTTTTGGAACACTCGTACATAGTCAATCAGCATCGTGGCCGGCAGGGCACTCTCGTCCACCCCTTGCATGCCCCCCCAGTCGCCTCCCCATGCCAGGTTGAGGATGACGTAGAACGGATCGTCGTATGGCCAGTCGTCACGTCCGAGCCCACGATTGTCGTAGCTCAGCTGTAGCTGTCCGTCGACATAGGTCGTAATATTGCTGGCCGTCCACTCGATGGAATAGGTATGGAAGTCGTCTTCAGCCCCCGGGAGATACATCTCGTGGGTGACCTGCGTATTGTTGGAGTGCACATGGGCATTGGCATGCAGTGAGCTGCTCACACGGTTGGCGTTGACCCCCACCTCTTCCATGATGTCAATCTCGCCATCGGCAGGCCATGAGCGGAAGTTGACGGGCATC
This sequence comes from Prevotella sp., assembly GCA_024684515.1. Classification (GTDB taxonomy): domain Bacteria; phylum Bacteroidota; class Bacteroidia; order Bacteroidales; family Bacteroidaceae; genus Prevotella. The sequence goes on along the minus strand of JAIKWS010000046.1, from coordinate 1,113 downwards.
ATCCAGAATGCCGGCCATGTGCCCTTGCCCTTTGGCAGCTTGATGCTGGCCTCGATATATCCATACTTCCATCCTTCCTTCACCTTGGCATAGACACGTCCGGAGTATACCTTGCCGTTCTCCTTGAGAGCGGTGATGCGCAGGTGTCCGCCACGAACCTCGGTCACGAGGTTGCCTTCTGGCGTGCGGTGGTTGACGTAGTTCTGCAGTTCGTTGTTCACCCATCCCGAATTTTTCACCTCGTGCGTCCAGTCGGTGGCATTGAGCTCAGAGCCACTGTCGAACTCGTCGTGCCATACGAGCTGATAGCCCTCAGGAGCATTGTAGGCCGCCTTCTGTGCTGCTGCCTGACTGATGGCGATGGTGGTACGTGCAGCCCCCGACATCAGTGTGACGGTGGCCGTGCGGTCGGTGGTATAGGGATTATCAGCCACGGTGATGGTGGCCGTGCCCTGCTGCGATATGGAATTCTGGGTCTTAATACTTACGAAGTCCTGATCGGCATAGGCTCCCCACTCCTGTCCTGTGGTGGTGACGTTGACAACGTAGACACCCCCCTCTGCAGGTGCACTGATAGCTTCCATCGATGCGGTGATGGTAGGAGCTGTGATGGCAGGCTCGTCGTCACCGCTGCAGCCCGTGAGGGCCACAGCGAGCGCGAGCATGATAGTGTTTAGCATCATGCGTTTCATTTATTAGGCTTCTTTAAAGATGATCTTACTAATCTTCACTTTTGTTCCGGCAGGAGAGCCTCCGAAGTCGAAGAACAGACGTATGGCCGTGGCATCGACCCCCTCCTTGAGCGAGGCATTCCTGAGGGTGTACAGGTATGGCTCGTCGGCCACGATGGTGTGACGTCCCTCACAGAAGAAATTGGTGTCGCCGGCATCGGTGAGCTTGATGGTCACATCAGGACAGTCGGCATCGGCCTCCAGCACGAGCTGGAAGTGATACTGCTTGGCAGCACTGGCCGTGAGCTTGGTATCGATATGGAACTGTCCCTGCCACTGTGAGGCACCCATGCCCTCGGGGAGGGTGATCTCGTAGGTGTCGCCACTGTGTACACAGTCTGCGTTGGGAATCTGCGTCCAGCTGTCGTTGGCAAACCAGTAG
>JAIKWS010000038.1 GCA_024684515.1 Prevotella sp. | reverse complement strand
ACCCTTGCCTAATGGATTATTACGTGAAGTTGCATCCGTGTTAAGAACCGCCGTATGCGGAACCGCATGTACGGTGGTGTGAGAGGTCGGAAAACGAAAGTAGGAAGAAAACTACTTCGTTTTCCTCCTACTCGATTGAGTTGGCGAACGCAGGATTATATCTTCTTGATAATCTTTCCGCCTTCGTCGATAGCCTGCATGTTGAGAGGGATAAGGTCATGATGGCGCTCAGGCAGTGTCTTCCTGAGTGCTTTCTCAACACCCTGAGTTCCCACCACGGGACAGACGTGCAATAGTCCGCCTAGCACAATCATATTGAAGATCTTCCCATTCTTCATTTCAGCAGCTTTGTCCATGGCATCGATGCAATAGACCTCGATGTCTTTCCGTGTAGGTGGGTTGATGATGCCGTAGCTGTCGTAGATGAGAATGCCACCAGGTTTGATTTTTGGTTCGAACTTCTCGAGTGATGGCTGATTGAGGACGATAGCGATGTCGTATTTGCTGAGGATGGGTGATGATATACGTTCGTCGCTGACGATAACGGTAACATTTGCCGTTCCTCCACGCTGTTCAGGTCCGTATGCGGGCATCCATGTCACTTCTTTGTCTTCCATCAGGCCTGAGTAAGCAAGAATCTTTCCCATGGAAAGCACTCCCTGGCCTCCGAATCCGCTGATGATGATTTCCTTTTTCATAGTGCTGTCGTGTCTTTTAAGTCCCCATTTGGGTAGAAGGGGAACATGTTTTCTTTCATCCACTGGTTGGCTTTCGATGGCGTGAGCTTCCATCCGCTGTTACATGTGCTGACGAACTCGACGAGGCTAGAGCCCTTGCCATCCATAGATGCCTGGAATGCCTTTCTGAGTGCCTTTTTTGCTTTCAGTATGCTGGCTACGCTTTCTACCGACTGTCGTGTGACGTAGCAAGTGCCTTCGAGTCCTGCCGCGATGTCGGCCATCTTGAGTGGATAGCCGTGCAGTTTTGGGTCGCGTCCGTATGGGCATGTGGAAGTCTTCTGTCCGAGTAGTGTTGTGGGTGCCATCTGTCCTCCAGTCATTCCATAAATGGCATTGTTGACGAAGATGATGACGATATTCTCTCCTCTGTTCAGGGCATGTATGGTCTCACAGGTGCCAATGCATGCCAGGTCTCCGTCGCCCTGATAGGTGAATACGAGTCTGTCGGGCCAGCATCGCTTGATGCCCGTGGCCAGTGCAGGTGCCCGTCCGTGAGCAGCTTCCTGCCAGTCGATATCAATATAGTTGTATGCGAAGACGGCACATCCCACGGGGCTGACTCCGACGGCTTTCTCTTCCATGCCCATTTCCTCGATGACCTCAGCTATGAGTTTGTGTACTACGCCATGCGAGCATCCTGGGCAGTAGTGCATGTTATTGTCGTTGAGGAGCGTTGGCTTCTTATAGACCAGGTTCTCGGGTGCTATGATCTGATTTTCTTCCATTGCTATAAGTTATTATTCTTTGTTCATAAGCTTTGTCTTCAGTGCGTTGACAATCTCTTCGGGATCGGGAACGATACCACCGAGTCGTCCGAACTGCTCAACGGGCAGTGCTCCGTTGATGGCCAGTCTTACGTCCTGTACCATCTGTCCAGCATTGATTTCCGCCACCAGTACCCCTTTTCTTCCCTTTGCCAGAGCTGCAATCTCCCTGGTTGGGAATGGCCACAGTGTGATGGGTCTGAAGAGTCCCACCTTGATGCCTTCTGCGCGAGCCAGCTCGACCGATTTCTCTGCGATGCGTGCTGCCGATCCGAAGGCTACGATGATCCACTCGGCATCATCGCACTGCTGCTGTTCGAAGCGTACTTCGTTTTCGCGTATCATGGCGTATTTAGCCTGCAGGGCGAGGTTTTTCTGCTCCATGACCTCCGGCTTCAGCTCGAGTGAGGTGATGACGTTGCGCTGACGGTTCTTAGTCTTTCCTGTCGATGCCCATGGGCATTGTTCAATCACTTGCTCATCAGTACGTCGTGGCTTGAACGGCGGCAGCACCACCTTTTCCATCATCTGTCCGATGACGCCATCGGAGAGTATCATGGCCGGATTGCGGTATTTGAATGCCAGTTCGAATGCCAGGTCGACGAAGTCAGCCATCTCCTGTACGGATGCAGGAGCCAGCACGATGACATTGTAGTCGCCATTGCCGCCTCCCCGTGTAGCCTGGAAATAGTCGCCCTGCGACGGCTGTATCGTTCCTAGTCCAGGGCCTCCTCTCTGTACGTTGACGATGAGAGCAGGCAGTTCTGCTCCCGCCAGGTAGGTGATGCCTTCCTGCATGAGGGCAACACCAGGGCTGGACGATGAGGTCATGGCCCGCTTGCCGGCACCGGCAGCTCCATAGACCATATATATACTTGCCAGTTCGCTTTCTGCCTGTACGACCTGCATACCAGTGGTCTCCCAGGGTTTCAGCTCAGCCAGCGTTTCAATTACTTCACTTTGCGGTGTGATGGGATATCCGAAATATCCGTCAACTCCACATCGGATGGCAGCGTGTGCAATGGCCTCGTTGCCTTTCATCAATACGACTTCTTTCTGTTCCATTCCTAAGACCGATAAACAGTGATACATCCGTCAGGGCATACAATGCCGCAGGAGGCACATCCTATGCATGCCTCCATCCTGACTGCTTCAACGTAGGGATAGCCATGTACGTTGACCTTACCCGCTAAGGCAATGACATTCTGTGGGCAGGCCTCCACACACAGAACGCATCCCTTGCAACGAGCAGTATCAACCACAATAGCACCTTTCTTCTTTGCCATAATAAACTTATTTTGGGTTGTTTTTGCGAATTTGGCCGCAAAGGTAACAAAACTTTCTGAAACTGCCAAATGTTTTGCAGTTAAATCAGTCTCTATCGTCGGCATACCTATCGTCCCTGTCGTCGGAACTCGGAACAGGTGATGGCAGTGGCGATGGCCACGTTGAGACTCTCAGCTCCAGGACGGAAGGAGGGTATGAGCAGTCGATTGGTACAAAGCTGCCGTACCTCCTGACTGATGCCATTGCCCTCGTTGCCCATGACGATGACCGCCTGCTGGGGCAGTTGCTGACGGTAGATGTCGCTGCCGTCGAGAAAGGTCCCATAGACGGGTAGGGTAGTGGTGCTGAGAAATTCCGTCAGGCTCCTATAGTAAATATGTACCCTTGCAATGCTGCCCATAGTGGCCTGCACCACCTTGGGACTCCATGCGTCGGCAGTGTCGTGCGAACATACCATGTTGTCGATGCCAAACCAGTCGGCAATGCGTATGATCGTGCCTAGGTTGCCAGGGTCCTGCACGTTGTCTAGTGCCAGAATAAGGTTTTGCTTCTGCACGTTGGTCTCCTGCTGTGGTATGTGGAACACAGCCAGTACATGCTGTGGATGCTGCAGAAAGCTGATCTTCCTGAGTTCGTCGGCAGTGACGGTGGTACAAGTCTCGTGATGGCTGCCGGCCCACGTCTCAGTGGCAAAGATCTGCATTGGCTGATATCCAGCCTCGAGCAGGTCTCCAACCACCTTAGGCCCCTCGGCTACGAAGGCATTTTCACGCAGCCGGTATTTCTTCTGTTCCAGCTGCTTTACAAATCTGATCTGACTTTTGCTAATCATAGACGTTCCACTTGTTTCACCCCTTTCACGGTGCGCAATTTCTTTATAAGAGCCTCAAGCCGATTGGTATCGCTCATCATGATAACCAGATTCCCCCTGAAAAGCCCGTCGTGGGAATCGATGTTGATGGATCGCAGTACCAGTTTCTCGTCTTTGGAGATGATACTGGTCAGATTGTTGACAATGCCCAGGTCGTCATTGCCGATGATGCGAATAGTGATCTGATATTGAGAAGCCCCCTTTCCACTCCACTTGGCCTTGACTATGCGGTATCCAAATCGTCTGCGCAGCTCATTGGCATTGGGGCAGTCGGTACGATGAATCTTGATGCCGCCGCTGACAGTGACGAATCCAAAGACGTCATCGCCATAGATGGGGTTGCAGCAGTGAGCAAGCTTGTAGTCAACCCCCTTGAGATCCTTTCCGATGACGAGGACATCGTCGTTGGATGTCAGCGTGGCCGGCAGGTGGTCCTCAAGTACGAATTCCTCTGCCGATCGTGCCTGGTTGTCGCCTGTTGGTGTCTTGTCACCCTGTTGCAACTCGATGTATTTGTCGATGACGGAAGCCACGTCGAGCGTTTCTGATGCCAGGTCGCGATAGAACTCACTTGCCTCCTTATAGCCCAGTTTCTTCATGGCCCTCATCATAATGCTTTCCTCCATAACTATTTTCTTGTTATGGAACTTTCGTTCAAGCATTTCTTTAACGAGTATTGCCTCCTTTTGCTGTGTCTCTTTGATGGCGAGTCTGATTTTCGATTTTGCACGTGATGTCTTGACGATAGCCAGCCACTCCTGCTTTGGAAACTGAGTGGTCGATGTCAGGATTTCCACCTGATCGCCAGAGTGCAGTTCCTGTCGGAAAGTGACCACTTTGTTGTTGATGCGAGCACCTGTACACTGGTTTCCGACTTTCGAGTGTATGTGGTAGGCCATGTCCAGGACGGTGGCCCCCTTGGGGAACTTCAGTAAGTCGCCTTTGGGAGTGAAGACATAGATCTCGTCGTCGTAGAGGTCCATCTTGAACTCGTTCATAGCCTCCATTCCAGAGGTGTTTTCCAGCATCTGCCGTATGCCGTTCAGCCATTCGTCCATATTGCCATCAGCCTTCACACCCTTGTATCGCCAGTGTGCAGCCACACCTCGTTCGGCCACCTCGTCCATTCTTTCAGTTCTGATCTGCACCTCTACCCATTTCCCTTCCGGTCCCTTGACGGTGATGTGCAGACTCTCATATCCATTGGATTTTGGAACGGAGAGCCAGTCACGCATTCGCTTGGGATTGGAGGTGTACATGTCTGTGATGATGGCAAAGGTCTTCCAGCACTGCTGTTTCTCTTCCTCGGGTGGGCAGTCGATGATGATGCGTATGGCAAACAGGTCGTACACCCCTTCGAAGGGGCACTTCTGTTTCTTCATCTTCTGCCAGATGGAGTGAATAGATTTCGTGCGGCCTTTCATGTGAAACTTCAGTCCTGCATTTGTAAGCTTTTCTTCTATTGGTGCGATGAAATTTTCTATATAGGCATCTCTTGCGGCCTTCGTAGCGTTCAGCTTCTCCTTGATGTGGTAGTAAGCATCGTGCTCGAGATATTTGAGCGAGAGGTCTTCGAGCTCGCTCTTCAGTTTGTAAAGTCCAAGCTTATGCGCTAGTGGAGCATATAAATAGGCCGCTTCCTGAGATACTTCTTGCTTGGCGCTCATGTTCTCCGTGTCACGTATCTGTCGCATCAGATTGACTCTGTCGGCAATCATAATCAGGATGACGCGCATGTCTTCTGCGAATGACAAGAGCAGGTTGCGGAAGTTCTCACTCTCCACGACAGGATTCTTTTTGTAAAGTTCCTTGATACGTTGCAACCCATGCAGTATTCTTCCTACGCTGCTGCCATAATCGTGACTGACACCATCAACGCTAAGCAGTCCTCCTTCTACGCAGGGGTTGAGCATGATGGCCAGAACGGCATCCCGTCGCAGTCCTATTTCGTCGACCGCGAGAATAGCCGTCTGCAGACTGGTGATGATTGGATTCAGCCCAAAGAAGTCGCGTGACACCTGTCCCTGTTCTACGGCTTGCATCAGATGGCGACGGATCCGCAGTCCGTCGTTGTTCAGGAGTGAGGTGCCTACTTTCTCCTTGAGCGTGGAGTATAGCTTAGAGAAATCCGCCTTTTCAGCGGGAGAAAATTCTATCATATTATTCATGTGCTGTTGAATTTATTGCAAAAATAGTAAAAATAAATTGTTTGACAAAATATTTTTAGAAAGATATTTGCGTCTGTCAGAAACTTTTCGTATCTTTGCACATCTTTTAATAAAAAATGAACAATTCATGATGGATGAAATAACACAGCGACCTGCCGGCCGGCAATTGGAAATGGGACCTGTGGAAAAGGTGCCAGATGAGCAGCAGCCAAAGCAAATGATGCAGCAGGCACAGATGGCAAATGGTGTCGTCTGTCCCAAATGTGGAACGATGAATGATCAGGAGGCTAGATTCTGTGCGTCGTGCGGTGAGCTGTTACGTATGGGCAATTGTCCCAACTGCGGTAGTGAACTAGACCCGGAAGCTGACTTTTGTGAAGTCTGTCACCAGTATGTGCGACCAGATTTGTGTTCTTTCTGTGGAGCCCATGTCAACCCCAATGATTCTTTTTGCCCAGAGTGTGGCTCTCCCCGTGGTGGTATCGTCTGCCCTACCTGTCATACCCTGAATAGTTTTTCGTTCTGTAAGAAATGTGGTCAGCCGCTGACGGAAGATGCCTATCGGATGATGGAGCAGTTGCAGGAGCAGCCAGAGTATAAGGAGCTGGTGATGATAGCCCGTGAGTACAACGACCTGAGCATGCAGCTGCCATTCTCGAGCGATGACGATATGCGCAATGACGAGGCGAGCCTGCGGCTTCGTGAGACCGTGCTGCGTCTTCTGGCTCAGGATATAGGTGTGGAGAACCCCATGATCCCACAGGTAAAGAGTCACAGGCTGACGAAAGAGCAACTGGAAGCCCGGAAGCGCGAGAAACTGGCAAAACTTTCCCAGGTGCTGGAAAAAATGGCGATACCGCCAACAACGTCACCGGCAACAGTCCGCAACTATGCCATGGCGCAGAAACCAATGGGTGTGCGTCTGGCCTGGAGATGCAACTATAAAAATGCCTTGCATTCCAGTCCATGTGGATGTGCCAAGCCACAAATGGGCGGGCAGTGGATAGTGCTGGGACAAAACTCTAAACAAGATATTAAGGACGATAAATGATAGTCATGGGAGACGATATTACGAAAACTAGAAGACCATCCGAAACTGGTGCAATGCCGATGATGGCTCATGCAGACGCGACGATACGTGCTAACGATGCTGCAGCCAGGACGATGCCAGATGCCACTCCAGAGCGTACTGTCCATATCAATGAGAAAAATGTTACCAATCGTGGCATGTCGATGGCCATGACCATTCGTCCGGCAGATGAAAGACGGAAAGCCATGCAGCCTTCAGACGTTCATTTGTTCAACATAAAGGGCGACACCTACGAACTGGTGGATACACTCAGCGAGAGCTCGGGCGAAGCACAGGTGTTTCTGGTGAAGCGTCAGGGAGAGGACACGGAATATGTGCTGAAAGTCTATTATCCCAGTTTTGATGTCAATAAAAATCTCCTGCAAGTCGTCAGGTCTTTCCAGTTCGAGATGATTGTCGAACTGTTTGACTATGGTAAGACCTATGTAGAGGGTAAGCATCGCTACTATGAACTGATGGAATACTTGAGGGGTGGTACCCTGCGCGAGCTGAAGATTGGTGGCGATATCAACCAATTCCGCAGAATAGCCCTGCAGAGTGCTGCCGCACTGGCCTACTGCCACTATCATGGGGTGCTGCACAAGGATATAAAACCTGCCAATTTCTTCTTCCGCGACAGCGAGCATCAGGAGCTGGTGCTTGGTGATTTCGGCATCTCGGCATTGCGCGAGGAGGGAGCACAGACCTTCCATACTACACAGGCCCGTACTCCCATCTATGCAGCACCAGAGATGTATTCGGATGTGATTGACGGAGAGGTAGAGATTACGGAAGCCGCCGATTACTATTCTCTTGGAATGACGCTGTTTGCAGCCTGGCTGGGTGAGAATCCCATGAGCTCGAACGAGCGGACGATGATGAAGCAGAAGAGTGAAGGCCGTCTCCCTCGTCTGGGCGAGCTGCCAGATAGCGTGAAACAGCTGATCATGGGTCTGACTTCTGTCAATCCGCAGAAGCGATGGGGCTACGAACAGGTGGAGCGTTGGTTCAAGGGCGAGGATGTGCCTGTAGACATGTCTTCTCCCTTCTTGCGCTATAAGAGCTTCGTGGTTGATCCTGACAAGAATCTGGTGGCAGATAGCGTACATGAACTGGTACCGATGCTGGCAGAACGAGAACAACTGGGTATCAACTACCTTTATAATGGACGCTTGATAAAATGGCTGGAGAATAGTGGTAATACGAAACTCTCGGAACTGCTCAAGGATATCGTTACGAACATGTTCCCCGTCGATAAGAAAGCAGGCCTGACCTATGCTCTCTACACGATGGATCCTGCCTATCCCTATTTAGATTTGCAGGGAAATTCCTGCGATGATGTCCACAGCATCGCATTGGCACTGCTTAGTGACCAGGAAAAATATTCGGTATTGCTGAAACAGCCCAATGACTCCCTCTTCCTTTGGCTTGATACGCATGTGAAGTGTGATATCCAGCGCTTACGCTCCTACTTTGATGAGGGAATGGATACCGGTATCTCTGTGCTGCGACTTGTTTACGAGATTGATCCCGACATCCCCTTCCTGACCAGACAGCCATCCTCGACGGTGAAAGAGATTGTCCATGCCTTCGGCTATTCCTCTCCGTCAGAAGATGACTGGAAATCGCTCTGTGACGGACGACTACTCTCGTGGATGTATGCACATGAAGACCTGATGGCATGCGAGTCCCTTCGTATACTGACTCAGGATCAGACATGGTCGCGTCAGTTAAGCTACAAGGTGTTGTATAACCTTGACCGTGAGACGGCCTATGACCTACGTGAGGCAAACACGCCAGAGAAGATCGGGGAATTGCTGTCGCAAAAACTGATGCAGCTGGAGCATACCTCTGAACATGACTTTGCCCAGCAGATGAGAGATTTCACCAATACAGACGGGCGATTCTACTACTATGCGCAATTGCATGGCTGGTATGATCTGATCAATGAGGCCACCCGTTGCTTCGACCTCTCATTGCCCGAAAACCGTGACAGACTGAGTGCTTACGATTTGCGTACTGGAGCATACCGCTTCTGCTGTGTGCTGGGAGTGAATCCCAGCTATCTGCTTCCCAATGGTACACAGTTGCCCGACGGCAGGAGCATGGACTTGTCATACACCTCTTTGATAAGGACGGAAATGAACAACGGTTCGCTGGTTCAGTGGATGTCGGTGTTCTATCATGAAGATCCCCATAAGGACTTCTCCGAAGAGTACAGCTATGAGCGTGAACTCAAGGAGTGGGTGCTGGCTTTGGGAAACCTGGACAGTCATCAGCCGTATTATCGTCGATTCACAAAAGCCAGTGAAGATACCAAGAACAGAGTGTCGATGGTGATGAAGGAGTGGAAACAGGCACGTCTGAGGGAGGAAATCTGGCAGTTCGTGTTTTATGGACTCTGTGGCCTATGGATTCTGCTTGTCTTGCTCATAGGAATTACCAACCAAGACTATGTCATTGGAAACAAATACCTTACGATAGGCCTTCCTGTCGGAGGCATGATGGCCATCATCGTTGGTGTTCATTTCTATTTCAAGGGAATGGGTCCTATGCTCTCAACCATACTAGGACTACTAGGAACGCTTTCTACATATCTGCCAATCTACCTGTTGATGAAGACTCATGAAAGCAAGCCGTCCTTGTTTGGCGTTGTAGTAGTTGTTATCACGTTAGTATATATGGTAATCTGTCATTTCACCTCATTCCGGGAAAGTCACGCAGCTAGCTCAGACTCCATCAAGGAGCTTCTGCAGAGCGACGATGTGAAATCGACATTGATCGAGCCTTTGTTCTATACTTTCAAGACGAAGTCTCAGCGGTATAAAAGTTCCAAGTTCGGCATCCTGGATGAGATAAGTGATCAGGTACATTCTTTTTCTGGGGAGTCCGTCATACATTATGTGCTGTGGTCAGTGCTGGCACTGATTCTCGTACTGGAGTTCTGTATCTTCAGCCCCAGTCTGATTGATCTCCCATTACCATAGCACTATCCATAATAAGAAGTTCAACCATGACTTGTGATTATTGCCATAAGGAGAATCGAAGTGTTGCGAAGTTTTGTAAGTGGTGCGGACAGCCAATCGTGCAGAACGTACTCGACAAACTGGTAGGCCTGGAAGATGTGAAAAACCAGCTGAAAACCATTGTCGATACTTATACCTATCTTCGTTCGCGTAAAAGCATTTCCACGGTACGTCTGTCTGTAAATGCTATCATCATAGGAGAGACAGGAACGGGAAAGACAGCACTTTCGGGTATCATACGAGACTATTTCTTCCAGCATAAAATTATAGAGAAACCAAAACTGACCATGGTAGATGCCGTTGACTACCAGCGGTTTGTAGATAAGTGGGACGACAATATCAAGAAGTCCCGTGGAGGAATACTCTTCTTCGACAATGTACAGAAGCTGTTGCCTGATAAGTACTCCAATCAGGTAAATCCATTGGATAAGCTGTTTGTGGAAATGGACAAGTGGGACGACAATCCCATCGTGATTATGGCTGGACTGCCTAAGGGCCTCGATGATTTCCTGGAAAGTAATCCGGCAGTAAAGAACAGGTTCAAATATACTTTCCGTCTGCCTACACCCAATTATCAGGAGTTGTGTGGTATCGTCAAGATGGAGTTGCGTTCCAAATACGGTATCAGTACATTCTCTGCCGAGGCAGACAAGCATCTGACTCGTTTCTTCAAATATCAGATCAAGATCAAGGACGAGACATTTGGCAATGCTCATGTGGCAATGAAGACGGCAGAAGATATCTTCACGTCGTTCATCACCCGTGGTTCCCAACATGAGCAGATTGAGAAGGACGACATCAAGGGCTATGTACCAGAAGAACGTACTCTAGACGATATCCTGAGCGATCTCGACACCTTTATTGGCATGGCGGAAGTCAAGCAGGCCGTCCGTGAGATTGCCTATTCCGTTCAGAACAGCTTGCAAAGGCAGGAACGAGGGCTTGGCGAACAGGAGAAGATGTCCATGCATATCGTCCTGACAGGTAATCCTGGTACAGGAAAGACCACCATTGCCCGTAAGCTGGGTGAAATCCTGGCTGCTATTGGCTATCTTGATTCTGGTCATGTCGTTGAGGTCGACCGCTCGCATATGGTATCTCCTTATCAAGGAGAAACGCCCAAGGTGGTGAACCGCTTGTGTGACAAGGCTATCGGAGGCATACTCTTCGTTGACGAGGCATATACGCTGGCACCACTGAGCCAGGCTGGCGAGCGGGATAATCAGGGTGCTCAGGCTCTTGAGACACTGATGAAGCGCATGGAGGATGATAGGGGGAAGTTTGTGGTCATTGCCGCTGGATATAGGACAGAGATGGATAATCTGTTCCGCATCAATCCTGGTGTCAAAAGCCGGTTTAACTATTTCCTCAATATTGAAGACTATAATCCTGACGAGCTGTTCAGTATCATGGGAGTCTTTGCCAAGGCAAAGAAATATATCTTCGCACCTGCAGCGGAAGAGTTGACAAGGAAGATGATCACCGATTTGCATAAGCAACGTGACAAGGATTTTGCCAACGGACGTACGATGCGCACGCTTTTCGACCAGATTTGTAAGAATCAGGCCAAGCGTCTGCAAAATGGTGATCTGTCGCTCATGACCAATGAGCAACTGATGACGATAGAGACTGAAGACGTTCCGTATGAGGCACCAAAGGAGGTTGACTACACGGAATGCCTGAAGAAGTTCGAAGGGATGGTTGGCCTGGAAAGTGTGAAGAAGGAGGTCTCTAACCTCGCAGCATTCCTCAATCTGCAGATCAAGCGTGGCGAAAGTAATACCTTCCAGGGCAAGCATTATGTGTTTACTGGTAATCCTGGTACGGGAAAGACTACCGTTGCCCGCATTATGGCCGATGTGTTCAAGACACTTGGCATATTGTCCAGGGGACAGTTGGTAGAGGCAGACCGTTCGAAACTGGTGGCTGGTTTTGCCGGACAGACAGCTATCAAGACTAATCAGCTGATTGATTCTGCCATGGGTGGTGTGCTCTTCGTCGATGAGGCTTATACCTTGAAGTCCAACGACAATGACTCTTTCGGCAGTGAAGCGATCGACACCCTGCTTAAACGCCTCGAGGACGACCGTGGCAAGTTTATTTGCATCGTTGCCGGATATACGGATCAGATGCATGACTTCATTGATAGTAATCCTGGCCTGAAGAGCCGATTCACCCAGACCATCCATTTTGATGACTATACGCCAGATGAGCTTACTCGGATATTCCTGAACCTGGCAGAATCCAAGAGCTTTATTATTGACGATACGGCACGTGGTGCCATTCACAGGGAGTTTGAGCAACTATACTTGCGACGTGACAAGAACTTCGGCAATGCCCGTGAGGCACGACGCATCTTTAATGAGGCCGTAGAGAAACAGAGCCAGCGACTGGTGTCGATCATGAATACTCCAGGATTCACCGAGGACGATATGTTCAAGCTGATACCTGAGGATTTGCCAGCAGCACATAGCTATTCTGTACGTCCACTGGATGAGGTCCTCAACGAACTGGATGACTTTATCGGCATGCGTACAGTGAAGAATAGCATACGTCGTCTTGCCGTACAGAGCATGTTCATGAAGCAACGGGCAGCTATGGGAGCAGGAAATGTACAGCAGCTGGCTATGAACTTCGTGCTGACGGGCAATCCAGGCACGGGAAAGACCTCTATCGCCAGGAAAATGGGAGAAATCCTCCAGTCTATGGATATATTGCCAACGTCACGGATCATAGAGGCCAGTAGGGCAACACTGGTTGGCAAGTACATGGGTGAAACGCCAAAGATTGTCAATTCCATGTGTGACAAAGCAATGGGTGGTGTACTGTTCATAGATGAGGCATATACCCTGTCTGACCAGAACGACCAGTATGGCAAGGAAGCCATAGACACGCTGATGAAACGTATGGAAGACGATCGGGGCAAATTTGTGGTGATAGCAGCTGGATATAAAGACAAGATGGAGGAATTTATGCTGGCAAACCCAGGGTTGGCGAGCAGGTTCACGCATAAGCTTCACATAGAAGACTACAATGAAGACGAGATGCTGGCCATATTCAAGAAAATGGCACAGAAGGAGTCGTATGTCCTTTCTCCTACAGCAGAATTCAAGGCTCTTGATGTGATTTGCAAAATGCTGATGGTGAAGGATGAGACCTTTGGCAATGCACGTGAGATGCGCAATCTCCTGGATGCCACCATCCAGCAGTTGTCCGTGAGGGTGTCTAAGATGCCTCCTGAGGAGGTTACCAAGGAGACCTATCAGCTGATCATGCCTGAAGATATTAATGATTTTAAACAGTAGCATAATAAAGATATGATTATATGTCCTAATTGTAAAGAGGAAATAGACGACGACTCCCACTATTGTGACCAATGTGGACAGGCGTTGCTCTATTGTGAGCGATGCGGACGTGTTGGTATAGGCCGTCGCTGTACCAATTGTGGCGGTTTGATGTTGTCGCCAGATGAATACCAGAAGCACGCTCATGGCAATATGAGCTTGTCTGAGTCGGTAGGCTTCACTTCGAGGAGTGGTGTCATGACTACCCGTGGTGCTTTAGGATTGGCGATGAGCAGTCAGAACATGCCGCAACTGATGCTGTTTAATGACTCGCTCAATATTCGTATTCATGGTGTTAATGGTGCCATCATAGGACGCCGCCAGGGGCCTTATTCTCAGTTCTTTGATCAGAATATGTACGTTTCGGGCGTGCATGCCCAGCTCAAGTTCAACTACGATTCTGGTTGGTCGGTCATAGACAAGCATTCCTCCAATGGTACCAAGCTCAACGAGCGTATGCTGCAGCCCGATGTGGAAATGCTTCTTAAAAATGGTGATATCCTGACTATTGCCAATGTCAATCTTCAGGTTAGTATTAGTTAGTACGTTCTTATAATGAAATTTAGTATCTCTGCTTCGTGTAGGATAGGATGCGTTAGAAGGAAGAATGAGGACATGGTCCTCGTTGGTGAGCATCTTTTGCGTGATGACAGTTTTCTTGACCAGTTTGATGCTGGTGATGGTGACAGATACATGCTGGCATTGGCCGATGGCATGGGTGGCCATACTCTTGGCGATGTTGCCAGTAGTGAGGTCTTGCATAACCTGCAGTTCTTCTTCTATGACCTGCCGATAGGGCTCTCTTCAGACAGGTTCATCGAGACCATGCGTGAGTGGCTTTCCAGTATCAATATCACGATAAACAGCATGAACAAGGGAGCCGGAAAGCGAAGCAAAATGGGCACAACACTCGTCGTGCTAGCTTGTTATGGCGGTAATTGTTATTGGTTGAATTGTGGCGATAGCCGTGTGTACCGCATGACGGATGGAGTGCTCAGCCAATTGTCTACTGATCATTCCCTTAACACGATTGTTGGGGAGAAAGAGCATTCCAGCATCATTACCAACTGCATTGGTGGTGGGTGCAAGAATAGCTATTTTGATATCTCGATGCTTTCTGAGGGCATGCAATCGGGCGATACCTATCTTTTATGTAGTGATGGTCTTACTGATATGCTTTCTAATGATGAGATTGCCGACTTCCTGCTCAGGGGCTATGATGCCGACGCTCTGTGCATCGAGGCCGAGAAAGCAGGAGGCTTTGATAATGTTTCGGTGATTATTGTTCATGTTTCGTAATTCTAATTCTTTGCTATGCCATTAAGACTTCCCGACCGTCTGCCAGCTATAGACATTCTCAAACGTGAGAATATTTTCGTTATGGACAATTCCAGGGCTCATGCTCAGGATATACGCCCTTTGCGCATCGTCATCCTGAATCTGATGCCCCTGAAGATTACTACGGAGACAGACCTGGTGCGTCTGTTGTCGAATACTCCCTTGCAGATGGATATCAGTTTCATGAAACTGCGTAGTCATACGTCTAAGAATACGCCCATAGAACACATGATGATGTTCTATCGCGATTTTTCTGACATGAGAAAGGAGAAATTTGATGGTATGATCATCACGGGAGCACCTGTCGAGACACTGGATTATGAGGAGGTGGGATATTGGAATGAGATTGTGGACATCTTCGACTGGGCCCGTACGCATGTCACCAGTACACTGTTTATTTGCTGGGCTGCTCAGGCTGGTCTCTACCATTATTATGGCGTGCCCAAATATGTGTTGCCAAAGAAGAAGTTCGGCATCTTTTCACAGCATACCATCGATGCCCAGCTGCCTATCTTCCGGGGCTTTGACGATATCTTCATGATGCCTCATAGTCGTCATACTGAGATCAGACGCACTGACATCTTGCAGCACGAGGAATTGTCGCTGATAGCAGAATCGGAAGAAAGTGGCGTGAGCATTGTGATGGCTCGCAATGGACGTGAGTTCTTCATTACCGGACATCTTGAATATGCCCCCAATACGCTGGATATGGAGTATAGGCGTGACCTCGGTGTGAGGGACGATGTGGATATGCCTGTCAACTACTACAGGAATGACGACCCGTCGTTGCCGCCTCTTGTCTCGTGGCGTGCACATGCAAACCTGTTCTACAACAACTGGATAAACTATTACGTCTACCAGGAAACGCCATACGATATCAACAAGATAGAATGATACAACTTGAACTGCTGGCACCTGCAAAGGATTTATCATGCGGCATCGCAGCCATTGACCATGGAGCGGATGCCGTTTACATTGGTGCACAGCATTTTGGTGCCAGGGTGGCAGCGGGCAATAGCCTGGAAGACATTCAGGAGCTGTGTCGTTATGCCCATCAGTATGGAGCACGGGTATATGTGACGGTCAATACGCTTGTCTACGATTCCGAGATGGATGAGGTTGCGCAGTTGCTACACCAACTGGCGTTGATCCCTGTCGATGCTGTGCTCATTCAGGACATGAGGCTGTTGTCGCTGGTGAAAGACCTGCCGCTTGTGATTCATGCATCAACACAAGCAGATAATCGTACTTCGGAAAAAGTGGAATGGCTGTATCATCACGGCATTCAGCGGGCTGTATTGGCCAGGGAGCTGGGCATTGACGACATTTCTGCTATCCATCAGCACAATCCTGATATGGAACTGGAAGTCTTCGTACATGGGGCTTTGTGTGTCAGCTATTCGGGCTTGTGCTACGCTTCTGAGCGTTGTTTCAATCGTAGTGCCAATCGTGGAGCATGTGCTCAGTTTTGCAGGATGAAGTTCGATCTGCTGGATGCCAATGGCACGATGCTCGAGGAGCAGCGTCATCTGCTGTCGCTGAAGGATCTGAACCTCAGCGCTCATCTGGACAAGCTGATTGAAGCTGGTGCAACTTCTTTCAAGATAGAAGGCCGCTTGAAGGATATTTCCTACGTGAAGAATGTCACAGCTGCCTATAGTCAGTTGCTCGACAACTATATAGCCCGTCACCGTGATAAATACGTGCGACTGTCGCACGGCAGGTGCAGCTATGGCTTTCAGTCCGATCTGGCACGAACCTTCAACAGGGGGTACACGACATATTTCCTGCGGGGACGCCAGCCGCAGATGGCTTCCTTCGACACTCCTAAGGCTATTGGCATGTATGTGGGTAAGGTGAAGGAGATACGCAGGAATTCGTTTACTATTGCTGGTACAGCGGCCTTCGTCAATGGAGATGGCTTGTGCTTTTTCGACAGTGGCAGGAATCTGTGTGGCTTTCGTGTCAATAGGGTGGAGAACAACCGCCTCTATCCCCAGCTCATGCCGCAGAGTCTGAAGGTGGGTATGTCGTTGTATCGCAGCAACGACCAGGCTATGGACCGTATGCTGAAACATGCAAGTGCCGAACGTAAGATACCCGTCAGCATGAGCTTGCGTGCTGTTGAGGGTGGGGTGGCATTGCGTATGAACGATGTAGAGGTCACGATGCCTATCGAACATCAGGAGGCACGGACGTCACAGAGGCAGAACATTGTCAGTCAGTTGCAGAAACTGGGAGGGACTCCTTATGAATGCACGAGTGTGGACATACCTTCTTCTTTCAACCTGTTTGTGCCTAGTAGCCTGCTGGCTGCCTTGCGGAGGATGGCTGTCGAACAGTTGGAGCATGTGCAGCAAAGGCAGATGCCTGCACGTCGCATTGTAGACGATGATGTGCCCCGTCTTGAGGTTCCATTGCCCATCATGCAGTGTCGTTATTGTCTGCGACACGAACTCGGCTTTTGTGTCAGGTATGGTGGCAAAAAGCCCGTATGGCGTGAGCCGCTGTTCCTGAGACTGGCTGATGGAAAGAGGTTCCGACTGGAGTTTGATTGTAGTCAGTGCCAGATGAATGTCTATGAAGATGTCAGGTAAGAAACTGTTGCTGCCCGTGCTCTGTATGATTTTATTCTTGCAGAGTTGCTATCGTCAGGAATCGAGGACTCCTGATGGCTGGAGTCCTACGGAGGAACAGGTGGACTCAGTCTCGTTTTATAGCACCCATCACTATACCATCAACTACAATTTCGTTGTCACGGCAGATAGCTTGCAACTGATCGTTCAGCAGCCGTCGGAAGCTGTCAGCGGCATGTTGGTAGATACCATTTACATCCGTCAGGAAGATCGTATCGTGGTAGCGGATATCGTCACACTGTCTGTAGATACCGTGGATTCTGTCTGGGTCGAAGTTGCCCGTGACCAGAATACGATGGGGTGGATTCACGAGAAGGAAATGCTCGAGAATGTTGCACCCGACAATGTCATCTCCCGTTTCATTGATTTCTTCTCCGACAAGCATTTGCTTTTTATGTTGGGCATTGTTGTCTTGTGTATTGCTTTGTTCGTCGTCAGCAAACTCTATAAGGACAATGCCAAGATTGTTCATTTCAGGGATATTGATTCGTTCTATCCCACGTTGCTGACGCTGCTCGTATCAGCATCTGCCGTCTTTTACAGCACTATACAGCTGGTCAATCCTGAGTCGTGGTGCCATTTCTACTATCATCCTACGCTCAATCCGTTCTCTGTGCCTCTCCACCTTGGGCTGTTCCTGTTGTCTGTCTGGGCAATTGTCATTGTCGCACTGGCTGCTTTCGATGACATCCGCCGTCGTCTGCCTGCTTGGCAGGGAATCCTTTATGCTATTGGCCTGGCTGCAGTATGTTCGGTCGACTATGTCGTGCTGAGTGTTTCTACACTCTATTATGTGGGATACGTCATTTTCCTGATCTATGCCGCCTATGCCTTGTGGCGTTATTTCTATTTTAGCCGTTCCAATTATGTCTGTGGCAATTGTGGACATCGCATTCATGCCAAGGGACGTTGTCCTCATTGTGGGGCAGAGAATGTGTGAGATGTATGGCTGGCGATTGCAGGATAAAGGTTGATGGCTTACTGTCTTTCGGCGTTTTTCGAGACTTTTGGGTACGTTTTGGGTACGTTTTTGCGTCAAATGTGCGTCAATTTTGGAATTTTGCCAAAAATGGAAACCCCGAAACCTCCTGTTTATCGGGGTTTCGGGATTTTCTTGCGAGGTGCCTAGCAGATTCGAACTGCTGTAGACGGTTTTGCAGACCGTTGACTAAGCCACTCATCCAAGGCACCTTGTTTTTGCGGATGCAAAGTTAGTGATTTTTTTTCGTCTAGCCAAATTTTTTGCTGTCTTTTTTCTTTTCACAATGACTAATTGTTATATTTCCTTGTTTTAGCGAGCACCCCGGACAGTCATTGCAGGGATTTCTGCCCTGTCTGAAAGTACGGTGAATCCTATAGGCAGCATAGGCCAGCGCCAGGACGATGCTGATGACAACAAGTGTGGTCTGCATATCTTTGTTAGGAGCAGAAGAATTTCTTGTACTCTTGTTCGAAATTGGGGGTGAGGATGCCTTTTCCCATCGACAGCATGAGTTCGTCATGCGACCAGAAGCGGCCGCCGTCCAATTCTTCTGAGCTGGGGCAGACAGGGCCGTCGTAGGTGGTGCGGTTTACATATACCAGCTCCCGCTCGCGAATACTGTCAAAGACATAGTGACCTAAGGCCACAGGATTGAAATCGGTGATGCCTAGTTCCTCGCTGACTTCACGACGCAGGGCCTCCTCTGCAGTCTCGCCATAGGCCATGTGGCCGCCACAGGCAGTATCCCATTTGCCTGGCTGGATGTCTTTCCAGAGAGGACGACGTTGCAAGTATAGCTCGCCCGCAGAATTGAACAGGTGCAAGTGTACTACAGGATGGAGGATGCGTTTGCCGCTATGTGCCTCGCCCCTGGTGACAGAGCCTGTCACGTTTCCTTCGTCATCGACAACGGGAAACAGTTCCTGCATATTGTCTTTCATCATATAATATATAGATAATGTTCGCGTACATATGTTTATTTATGACTAGTGTGACACCAGTCTGTCGATAGCATGGACGATGGGGTTGGGCTTTGCCTTGTCCTCTATGGCCTTCGGGTTGACAATAGCCTTCAGTCCTCCCTTGACGATTTCGATGCTGATGTCACTGCCCATGATGCAGGGGTCGCCGTCGTAATGTATGGCCCCTTCTTCCGAGCGGTGGATCTTGAGCTTTCTTGCCTGGAAATTCTGCACGTGATTGTTGCTCTTGATGGTCTTCAGCATCAGGTCCATCAGAACCCTCGGACCGCCGATGCCTTTGAATGGGCGGATGATGATCACGTCGAGCAGTCCGTCTTGCATGGATGCCCCTGGGGCAATGTAGGTGTTGTTGCCATACTGGGCTGCATTGGCACAGGCAATGAGGAATGCCTCGTAGTGATGGGTGGCACCCTGCTCGTCTTCTACGCATACATCATAGTTGGCCGGTTTGTATTTCAGGCCTTCGGCTAATACCAGTTTCGTATAGTTGGCAAGCCCACGTTTGCCTGACTGTGCGAATTTCAGCGAGATATAGGCGTCGAAGCCCATTCCGCATGTACAGAAGAATGGATGTCCGTTGATGACGCCATAGTCGAACTGACCTGTCACCCCCTGTGATATCATGCTGACGGCTCCCTTCATGCTCATGGGCAGACACAGATGGCGAGCCAGCCCATTGCCCGATCCTGATGGCACGATGCCAAGTGCTGTATTCGTATTGACCAGCGAACGGGCAACCTCGTTGACGGTACCATCGCCACCCACTGCCACACAGATGTCAACACCTTCTGATGCATAGCTTGTCGCTAGTTCTGCAGCATGACCAGCATATTCGGTGCGGATAATCTGCCACGAGAAATGTTCTGGGTTGAGATTCTTCTCAACAATCTTGTCGAATCCCTTCTTGGAACTTGTGCCAGAAATGGGGTTCACAATGAAAACGATGCGCTTTTTCTTTACTTCCATACAGGTGCAAAAGTACTAATTTACTCTGAATTAATCTCATAAAAGCAGAAGAAAAAAGAGAAAAAGAAACATTTTTAGGAAAAATAGCAAGTATTTGCGGATTTTTATGTAACTTTGCAGCCTGTAACAAAAAACAAGTAATACCTATAAATCAAGTTATGGGACAACTACAAGAGAGATACAAAGCGTATCGGAGGCCTCAGGAAGCTATGGAAAAAGGCATTTATCCTTATTTTCGTGCTATTACAGGCAAACAGGGTACTGAGGTCGAAATGGGTGGCCATAGTGTGCTGATGTTTGGATCTAATGCCTATACGGGGCTAACGGGCGACCAGCGTATCATTGACAAAGCGAAAGAAGCACTAGACAAATACGGTACAGGATGTGCTGGAAGCCGGTTCCTCAACGGAACGCTTGACCTTCATATCCAGCTGGAAAAGGAAATTGCAGAGTTTATAGGAAAAGACGACTGTCTTTGCTTCTCGACAGGCTTTAGTGTTAACCAGGGTGTCATTCCTGCTTTGCTTGGCAAGGACGACTTCGTGATTTGCGACGATCGTGATCATGCCAGCATCGTGGATGGACGACGACTTGCGTTTGCCAAGCAGCTGCACTACAAGCACAACGATATGGAGGATCTGGAGCGTGTGCTGCAGAAGCTGCCACAGGAGGCTGTGAAGCTGATTGTCATCGATGGCGTGTTCTCTATGGAAGGCGATCTGGCCAAGCTGCCCGAGATTATCGAGCTGAAGAAGAAGTACAACTGTTCTGTGATGGTCGACGAGGCTCATGGCATTGGTGTCTTCGGAAAGCAGGGTAGGGGCGTCTGCGACTATTTCGGACTGACAGACGAGGTGGACCTGATCATGGGCACCTTCTCGAAGTCGCTGGCCAGCATCGGTGGTTTCATCGCCTCTGATGCCGACACCATCAACTGGCTCAGACACGCATGCCGCACCTACATCTTCTCTGCCTCGAACACCCCAGCGGCCACAGCAGCAGCTATGGAGGCTCTTCACATCATTCAGACCGAGCCCGAGCGCATTGAAAACCTGTGGAAGGTGACTAACTATGCCCTGCGGCGCTTCCGTGAAGAGGGCTTTGAGATTGGCGATACCGAGAGCCCTATCATACCGCTCTATGTCCGCGATACCGACAAGACATTCCTGGTGACAGCACTCGCCTTTGACGCCGGTGTGTTCATCAATCCTGTCATACCCCCCGCATGTGCACCTCAGGACACCCTTGTTCGCTACGCACTCATGGCTACACATAGTGAGGAGCAGGTGGAGCGTTCGGTAGTGGCACTGAAGAAGATCTTCGTTGAACAAGGCATCATAAAATAACTACGGATAGCAGGGGTTGGAGGTCGAATAAAGGTCTGAAATGTTAAAAAACAACAAGGAAGGACAATTATTCGACCTTCAATTTTGTTAAATACAGATTTTTGATTACCTTTGCAGCCGCAAAATAGCAACGAGGTGTAGCGCAGTTGGTAGCGTTCCTGGTTTGGGACCAGGCTGTCGCAGGTTCGAGTCCTGTCACCTCGACTACTTTTGAAGACCGCTGATTCTTTTGGAATTGGCGGTTTTTTTAATTTCTGCAAGCACGTTTGCTTTCGATCTCAATGGGATGTAAAGTATGGATTCCGTGAAACTGCCATTCAGCAATGAGATGTCATGATTGAGAAATGGGGATCTCGTATTGCAACGATTGTAGAAACACCATAGATGTCTAGTTGAGGTAGGGCAGAGATGAAAATAGAAGAAAATAATTTGAAAAACATTGCAGATACCAATTAAAATCTGTAACTTTGCAATTTCAAAACCAGGTTATAGAGATGAAAGACTGTGTGTTGATATTGAGTGGCGGTATGGATTCTACCACACTGCTCTATGATTATGAGCAACGTATTGCATTGGCAGTATCGTTCGACTATGGGTCGAAGCACAATGCACGTGAGATACCGTTTGCCCGTTTCCATTGCGAGAAGCTGGGAATCGAGCATTTGGTCATCCCACTGGCCTTTATGGGTGAATATTTCAAGAGTTCGCTTCTGAAGGGTGGAGAGGACATACCAGAAGGCAATTATGACGAGGAGAATATGAAGTCGACGGTGGTGCCCTTCCGCAATGGCATCATGCTGAGTGTTGCCGTTGGCCTGGCAGAAAGCCGGAATCTGAAGTTCGTGATGATGGCCAATCATGGTGGCGATCATACCATCTATCCCGATTGCCGTCCTGACTTCGTAGATGCCTTTGATGCTGCTGCCAAGGCGGGCACATTTGTTGGTGTCGGTCTGCTGTCGCCATATACCTCAATGACGAAGGCTGATATTGCCCGCAGGGGAAAGGAGCTGGGCATTGACTACAGTCAGACGTGGTCATGCTATAAGGGTGGCGAGAAGCACTGTGGTCGCTGTGGCACCTGTACGGAGAGACGTGAGGCCCTGGCACTGGCAGGCATCGACGACCCTACGGAATATGAAGAATGAAGCGTCTGTCAACGAAGCAGAAGCATGCTGCCGTTTTAGGAAAGCATGGCCAGCTGCCATCTCGAGTCCTACAATGCAGACCCCTCAATGCCATTGGCACTGAGGGGCTGTTGTTTGTTTGGAATAAGTTTGTTTGTAAGTTGTTATTATGCCTCGGCTTCTGGTATAACTGAAACAACACTCTTGTTGTGATAGCCACGATGGAAGTTCACCGTACCATCAATCAGGGCAAAGAGGGTATCGTCTTTACCAATGGCAACGCCATTACCGGGGTTGTGGTGAGTGCCACGCTGACGAACGATAATGTTGCCAGCCTTTACCTTCTGACCACCCCAGATTTTCACGCCAAGTCGCTGGGCTGCACTCTCGCGGCCGTTCTTTGAACTACCTACACCTTTTTTATGTGCCATAATTCTGTCCTCCTTTTAAGCGATTACTTGTTTAACTTCTACCTGGGTGAACTGCTCACGATGTCCATTGCGCTTGCGTGAGTCCTTGCGTCGCTTCATCTTGAAGACGATCACCTTGTCGCCCTTTACGAGCGGATTCACCACTTCTACTACTACCTTTGCACCTTCTACGGTGGGTGCTCCAACCTTGACAGCACCGTCGGCATCTACGAGCAGCACTTTGTCAAATTCAACAGTCTTGCCGGCTTCCACGTCCTTGATGTGGTGTACGAAGAGCTTTTTGCCTTCCTCGACCTTGAACTGCTGACCCTGGATTTCTACAATTGCGTACATTGCTATTATTTGTATTTGTTAGGGGTTTTTCCGCGAGGCGGTGCACGTTCGTACACACTTCACCCTGCCTCATACGGACTCTGTTTCGGGCTGCAAAGGTACGAATTTTCTTTTAAACTACGTTTATGGTAGACTTTGTTTACCGCTGGTGTTAGTATTATTTAACGTTTATTTTGCTTTAGTATGTATTTTTGAGACCAAAAAGAGAACCTGCGTGTGCAAGTTCTCTTTGATAATAGTTGACGATATGGATGTTGCAGACGTTTAGTCTTCGTCCTTCATCTCTTCCTCGTGCTGCTTGATCAGTGCCTGCTGGATATCGTTTGGCACCAGTTCGTAGCTACTGAACTTGGTAGAGAACGATGCTCGTCCACCTGTCAGCGAGCTCAGGGCAATAGAGTAGCTGGAGAGTTCCTTGAGAGGAATCTTGGCACTCAGCTTCTGATATCCTGCCTCGGAGTCCATGCCCATGATGATGGCACGTCGTCCCTGCAGGTCGCTCATCACGTCTCCCATATAGTCGGCTGGTACGAGTACTTCCAGATCGTAGATGGGCTCCAGAACCTTTGGTCCTGCCTCGCGGAAGGCAGCCGAGAAGGCGTTGCGTGCTGCCAGCATGAATGAAAGCTCGTTGGAGTCGACGGGGTGCATCTTTCCATCGTAAACGATGACACGTACGTCACGGGCATAGGAGCCTGTCAGAGGACCTTGCTCCATGCGCTGCATGATACCCTTCAGGATAGCGGGCATAAAGCGCAGGTCGATAGCGCCACCTACCACCGAGTTGATGAATACGAGCTTGCCACCCCATTCGAGGTCGATTTCTTCCTTGCCCTTGATGTTCATCTTGAACTCCTGTCCATTGATGGTGAAGCTGACGGGGTCTTCCATTCCCTCGGTATAAGGCTCGATGATGAGATGCACCTCACCAAACTGTCCGGAACCACCCGACTGTTTCTTGTGTCGATAGTCGGCACGTGCCATCTTGGAGATGGTCTCACGATATGGGATCTTCGGCTCGAGGTATTCAATCTGAATCTTCTCGTTGTTCTCCATACGCCATTTCAGTGTGCGCAGGTGGAATTCTCCCTGTCCGTGAACAATAATCTGGCGCAGCTCCTTCGATTGCTCGACCACCCATGTGGGATCTTCCTGGCGCATCTTGTTCAGAGCGGCCATCATCTTCTCTGTCTCGCTCTCGTTGACAGCCTTGATGGCACGAGAGAACTTGGAGTTGGGATACTTGATGAAATCGAAGTGCCAGTCAGCATTGTCTTTTCCGTTGAGTGTGTTGCCAGTCTTGACATCCTTCAGTTTTACGGTGCAGCCAATATCGCCTGCATTCAGCTGATCGACCTGTATGCGGTTGGCACCAGCGCAAGCATAGAGTGTGCCAATACGTTCCTTTGATCCACGATCGGCATTGGTGAGATCATCACCGCTCTTGACGACACCACTCATCACCTTGAAGTAGCTTACCTCGCCAATGTGGGGCTCGATGCCAGTCTTGAAGAAGTAGAGTGATGTAGGACCAGACATCTCAGGAGCAATCTCTGTGCCAGCGGTGTTGCTCACCTTTGGCATTTCGCTGACGAAAGGAACTACGTTGCCCAGGAACTCCATCAGTCGGCGAACGCCCATATCCCTGCCAGAGCAAACACAGAACACGGGGAAGATGCTACGTGTGACGAGTCCCTTGCGGATGCCTTCACGCATCTCGTCTTCCGACAGGTCTTCTGTCTCGAAGAATTTCTCCATCAGCATGTCGTCGCCGGCAGCCGCAGCCTCTACCAGTGCTGCTTTCATCTCCTTGGCCTTATCGAGCTGGTCGGCAGGAATCTCTTCAATGGTGGGAGCGCCACCTTCTGGCTTCCAGGTGAGTTTCTTCATGATGAGCACATCGATAATGCTGTTGAAGCCTGCGCCACAAGCCACGGGATACTGCACGGGTACGCAATTGTTTCCATATACTTCGCGCAGCTGGTTCAGAATCTGGTCGAAGTCGCAGTTGTCACGATCCAGCTGGTTTACCAGGAAGATGACGGGCTTGGATAGCTTAGAGGTATTGCGGAAGGCATTCATCGTGCCTACCTCAGGTCCATACTGTCCATTCACGACGATGACCGCCTGATCGGTAACGTTCAGTGCTGTGATGGCACCACCTACGAAGTCGTCAGATCCCGGGCAGTCAATGATGTTCAGCTTCTTGTTGTTCCACTCTACGTGGAAAACGGTTGAGAATACCGAATAGCCATACTCTTGCTCCACTGGGAAGTAGTCGCTCATGGTGTTTTTACTCTCTACGCTGCCACGGCGTTTGATGATGCCTGCCTCGTAGACCATTGCCTCGGCAAGAGTTGTCTTGCCGCTACCCGCACTGCCAATGAGTGCAATGTTTTTGATCTCGTTTGTCTGATAAACTTTCATGTTGTTAGTATATTTTAGGTGTTAATGATTTGCTCTTCGCAAAAAACGGCTCGAAATTAGTCATTTTTTGCGGAAAAACCAAGAAATCATTTTAAATATTAAACAAAATTAGTACTTTTAGCATGTTATTGCTTATTTTATACAGAAAAACGAGCTGTCAGAAAGATGACGGCTCGTTTTTATCCTCTCTGCGAGACTGGCTCCTGAAGAGTATTCTTTTTCAGTCTATGATATCAAATCCTGTGTACTTCTGTAGTGCCTTGGGGATACGAATGCCCTCTGATGTCTGGTTGTTCTCCAGCAGTGCAGCCACGATGCGTGGCAGTGCCAGTGCCGATCCGTTCAGTGTGTGACAGAGTTCTGTCTTCTTGTTGTCGGCACGACGATAGCGGCATTTCAGACGATTGGCCTGATAGGTGTCGAAATTCGACACGCTGCTCACCTCCAGCCAGCGGCCTTGTGCCTCGGAATAGACTTCGAAGTCGTAGCAGATGGCACTGGTGAAGCTCTGGTCGCCACCGCAGAGCAGCAGGATGCGATAGGGCAGCTCCAGCTTCTTGAGCAGGCCTTCCACGTGTGTCAGCATCTCCTTGTGGCTTTCTTTCGAGTGCTCGGGCTTGTCGATGCGCACGATTTCTATCTTCGAGAACTCGTGTAGGCGGTTCAGGCCACGCACGTCCTTGCCATACGATCCTGCCTCACGGCGGAAGCACTCTGTATAGGCACAGTTTTTGATAGGCAGCTGGGCCTCGTCGAGTATCACATCTCTATATATATTGGTGACAGGAACCTCGGCAGTGGGAATCAGGTAGAAGTCGTCGACCTCGCAATGGTACATCTGTCCCTCCTTGTCGGGCAGCTGTCCAGTGCCATAACCCGATGCCGCGTTGACCACCGTTGGTG
Source organism: Prevotella sp. (assembly GCA_024684515.1). GTDB lineage: Bacteria > Bacteroidota > Bacteroidia > Bacteroidales > Bacteroidaceae > Prevotella. Next base: position 14,857 of record JAIKWS010000038.1, on the reverse strand, counting down.
GCATCACCTCTGTATAGCCGCTGTTGCGAGCCTCGTCGAGGAAGAAGTTGATGAGTGCACGCTGTAGCTGTGCTCCCTTGCCAATATAGACGGGGAATCCCGCTCCCGTGATCTTCACCCCGAGGTCGAAGTCGATGAGGTTGTATTTCTTTGCCAGTTCCCAGTGGGGCAGTGGGTCCTCGATGCCCAGTGTGGGGTTGACATCCCAGTTGCCCACGGTATCATTGGCAGTACATTCTTTCAGATTAGACTTCACCACGTGGTTGTCTTCAGCAGCAGCACCTTCTGGTACCTCGTCGTAGGGGATATTAGGAATCTGGCATAGTAGGTGTGTCATCTCCTCCTGAGCCTTGTTCATGGTCTCTTCAAGCTGCTTGGACGATTCTTTCAGCGTTGCCACGGCCTGCTTGGCATGTTCGGCTTCTTCGCGCTTGCCTTCTTTCATCAGTCGTCCTATCATCCCCGACTGCTGTTTCTGCTCGTTCAGGTTCTTGTCCAGCTGCTGCTGGGCCTCCCGGCGCTGGCGGTCTACAGCCAGCACCTCTTCAATGGCTTCACGTGCACCCTTGAAGTGCTTCTTCTCCAAGCCGCTGATGACGTGCTCGGTATTCTCAGTGATGAGTTTTAGTGTTAACATCTTTGTTCTTTACGTTTTTTCTGTTTGTATTTGGCTGCAAAGTTACTACTTTTCATCGACACGGCAAACTATTTCCCCTTTTTTCTTTTGATAAGTGTAAGCTTCGATGGCAGCTTCTGCCATCTGTTGGCCTTTGGTACTTTGATGGTCGACCCCTTTCCCTGCAGTAGCGTGAAGGTAGAGTCGTTCTCCTGTATCAGTGTGGCTGTCAGGTCTTCGCTTCCGTAGTCGTTGACCATTTCCATCTCAGCCTTGCTGCCTTTCAGTTCTGCGCTAAGTACTATCCAGCAGAAGGTGGATGTGGTTGTAGACAGATAGCCAGGCAGTTTGCCGTAGATATCCTGTCCAAGGATTTCCACGTCGTTGTCGTAGAAATCGATGTTCATATACACGTTATACTCCTTATTCTCGAGTCGTCCTCTGAATGCTGTGCTGTCTGTCTGCTGTGCAAAGGCCGTGCCAGCCGCAAGGCATGAGATGAGCAGTGGCAGTGTTTTCCTTCTCATATCCATTAGTCTATTAGTATGCTCACGATACGTTCTGCCGTGCGTCCGTCCCATCGGTCGGGGAGGGCACTTTTCTTCCATTGCCCCTTCACCATCTTTGCTGTTTCCCCTGCCAGCCGCTGTGGATCTTCGCCAACGAGCACATTGCTGCCCGTAGTGATGGTTTCCTGGTGTTCTGTATAGCTGTTCAGGGTGATGCAGGGCACCCCATTGAATGTGGCTTCCTCAGCCACGTTACCACTGTCGGTGATGATGCCACATGCGTGTGCTGTCAGCCATCCGAATTCCAGATAGTTGAGCGGGTCTATGGCTTGCCATTGAGCACCTGTCGGGATGAGCGGTCTTACAGTATCCAGTGCCTGTCCTCTCAGTGGTGCGATGATGGTCATTCCTTCAGCGGCTTTTGTCATGGCCTCAATCATCCCTGCCAGCTTCTGTTGGTCGGCAAGCAATGCTTTTCTGTTGAGTGTGAACACCAGGTATTTGCCCTCTTCGATGTCGAGTAGTGGCTTGCGCAGGCGCTGGTGGTTGAACCGTAGAGTGTCCATCAGGATATTGCCTACCATATAGGTGTTTGATCCTTCTGCCTGCTCGCGTGTTGCCACGCTATTGCTTTTCACACCGGCAGTGAACAGGTAGTCGCTCAGTGCATCTATCACCAGTCGGTTTACTTCCTTGGGCATCTTCATGTCAAACGAACGTGTTCCAGCCACCAGGTGTGCCAGTTTCAGTCCGCGTTTCTTGGCTACGATGGCAGCTGCCATTGTTGATGCCAGGTCGTCGACCACGATGACGATATCCGTCTCGTGCTGTTCCAGATAGCTGTCGAAGCTAGCCATCACGCGACTGGTTATTTCGTTCAGGCTTGTGCTGTCCACTCCCAGGCAGACGTCAGGTTGTGGCATCTGCAGGTCATCAAAGAGCGATGTCTCCAGTGTGGGGTCGTCATGACGTCCTGCGAACACCAGCTCGTAGCTGGCTCTTTCTGCTTTCTGGATGGCACGGATGAGTGGTGCCACCTTGATGAAGTTGGGACGGGCACCTACTACAATACATATTCTCTTCATGCTATTTCTTTCGGATATTCTTAAGTATTTTGTCTATTTCGTCAAACTGCTTGCCCAGATTCAGGTTCAGGTATATACGATAGAGCACGGGTGCCCATTTCTCCTCTTCCCTGGGCATGAGCAGTCGGTAATATTCCATATATGTACGTGCACGCTGGTAATATTCCACATATTTCTCCTTGTCGGCATTTGCATCCAGTTTGTCGGCCATGTTCACGTAAGCCAGTGAAGCATTGAAGTAGGGCTCTGGCAGGGTGTCGTTCTGTTCCATTGCCATGCGGCTATAGCTGATGCTCTCTTCCCATCGTTCCAGTCTTAGGAGTACTGATGATTTGGCGAAGAGGAACAGCTCGCAGGTGTCGCAAGCTTCCAATGCCTTGTCGGCCAGTGCCAGTGCTTTCTCGTATTGATGGTTGCTGGTATAGTAGTCCATCAGTCGTGGGAAGAAATAGGGGAATGTCGGGTTGTTGTCGAATCCCTTTTCCAGCGTGGCGATATATTGTTTGTTGTTATCCTCCCAGTGGTAGGCTTCAGCAATGAATTGCATGGTGAAGCTGGTATGTGCCGTGTCTTGCAGAGCCCGCTGATGATAGCGCAGGGTGAGTTCTGCATCGTGCTGCCTGTAGCCGCTATAGGTGGCCCAGTAGGCAGCCTCAGGCAGGTGTGTATCAGTCTTCTCGATGTTGTATTGTTCAAAGAGAGGCTGGCGAATGCAGTCCAGATACGTATGCATGAATTGGTAGGCTTCTTTCCATTTGTTTTTCCTGACGAAGAATGTTCCGCCGTTATAGATGTTTGCCCTGTAGTTGTTGAGCATGCTGGCGTATCGCTGTCTGTAGCTGGGTTTTATCCGTCCTTTCTTGTCAGGACGCATGTCTAGTGTGTCTAGTGTGAAGGCGATGGTGAACATCCGCTGTGCCAGTGCGAAGAAGGCTGCTGTGTCCTGCTTCTGCTTTAGGTACATGCGTTCGTTGGCCTGGTCGTATTGGCCCTTGACGGCCTCAAGCAGCACCTGATAGATGTCCTTGTTGTCGCGGTTGGCCGAGTCCTTGAGCAGGTTTGTCATCAGCTGCTCGGCCTGTGTGTATTTTTTGTTGCGACTCTTGATATAGGTCCGTGCCTGACTCAGCTCTTTCTTCTGAGCCACCGTCAGGCACGGAGTCATCGCGAGAAGCAGCAGTGTAATGATGATGTGCTTCAAGCTACTTGTTGTTGGTTGATTCTTCTGTTGGTGAATTACTGTTTCAGTGAGGGATCTATTGTTTCCAGCTCAGCCATCTTGGCCTTGTCGCCCAGCGAGTAGTAGATACGGTAGAGTGGGTATGCCCAGTGAGTGGTCTCGCGGTTGGGATCCAGCTCACGTGTCTTCTCCAGGTATACCAGTGCCTGGCGCAGCACGTCCTTGACTTTCTCTGCATTCTCGTTTGTCAGGGCCATGGTCTTCTTGTCCATCAGCTCATCGTTCAGGGCGATAGCCTTTGAGTTGAGGCAGATGCCAGTATTGAAGACTACGGGAACCCAGTTGGGGTCTATTTCCGTTGCCTTCTTGAAGGCATCGATAGCGGCATCCCAGTGCTCTTCGTTCATCTCAGCCTCGCCAAGCAGTGCCCATGCCATCTTGTTCTGTGCGTTGATGCCTGTCTCTTCCTTTGCCCATGCCTTCATGGCTTTGTTGTCGTTGGCACGGCTGTAGTACTCCTGCAGCAGGTTGAAATACTGTTCCTTGTCAGGTTTGGCGGCATGCTGTTTCTTCAGCTCGGCCAGATAAGCCAGTGAGTCAGCCTTTGTCTGTGCTGTTTCCTTCTGAATGAAGAGTTTCATGTTGATAGCTTCGTCCTCCTTGTCTGGGAATCCGGCAGCAACGTCAGCAAACTTCTTTGCTGTCTCGTAGTCTTTCTCCTGATAGGCCAGCAGGGCTGTGTTGTAGGCGGCATCAGCCAGCAGGGTGTCCTGTGGCATGGTTAGTTCCTGGAAGAGGGGAGACTTTGAAGAGTCGATATATGCTCCCCATGCTTTGATGGCACCTGCCATGTTCTTGTCCTGGTACTGGAGTACGCCACCGTTGTATAGCCACTGGCGTTCGTTCATGTAGCGTTGTGCGTTGTTCTTGCGGAAGCGGATCTTCACCTTGCCTTTGGCATTGGGTTGCTGATCGTATTTGTCACATTCCTGAGCAGCATAGAAACCTTCGATGAGTGCGTTCACCATGCGGTCTGCATTATAATCCTGGTGCAGGGCCAGTTTCTGGTACTCCTCGTTATAGGCTTTGTACTTGATATCGTTCAATAGGTTCCATGCTTCGGCCTTGTCGGTTGTCTCAGCAGATTGCAGTGCAGGTGCCAGTGTGGCTGCTGCCTGTTCGAGCTTACCTTCCTTGTACTGCTTGTTGGCTTGTTTCACCAGGTTGTCCTGGGCAAAGGCTGTGGTGGCAGCTACTGCCATCATGGCCATCATAAAGATTTTTTTCATGTCGATGAGGTATTAAAGGGTTTATGATTTATTCTTCGTTTGTCGTCGTGTCGTCGGCAGGTGTTGCTGTGGCATTTCCTGCATTCTCAGACGTCACTGTGTTTTCTGCATTCTCTGCTTCTTCTGTCTCCAGGCGTTCTTCTTCCAGCTCCTCCTCGGTAGCTTTTTGCACTTTGCAGACGCTGGCAATGACATCGTTCTTCTTTGTCAGGTTGATGAGTCGCACACCTTGAGTGGCTCGTCCCATGACTCGTACTTCGCTGACGTTCAGTCTGATCAGTATGCCGCTCTTGTTGATGATCATCAGGTCGTTCTCGTCCGTCACCACCTTGATGGATACCAGTCGTCCTGTCTTCTCTGTGATGGCAAGTGTCTTCACACCCTTGGTGCCTCTTGCCGTCTTGCGATAGTCTTCGATATCCGTACGCTTGCCGTATCCGTTTTCCGAGACAACCATGATGGTTTCCGTCTGTGGGTCGTTCACGCATACCATGCCTACCACCTCGTCGTCGCCACCATCCAGTCTCATGCCGATGACTCCTGTTGATACACGTCCCATGGCACGCACCTGGTCTTCGTTGAAGCGTACGGCACGTCCGTTGCGGTTAGCCAGTATCAGTTCGTTGTGACCGTTTGTCAGTCGTACGCTGACCACTTTGTCACCCTCGTTGATATTGATAGCGATGACGCCATTCGTGCGTGGACGGCTGTAGGCCTCCAGACAGGTTTTCTTCACCAGTCCGTCTTTAGTAGCGAATACCACGTAGTGTGAGTTCACGAACTCCTCGTCGTCAAACTTCTTGATGCGTAGCACGGCATTGATCTGGTCGTCAGGTTCAATGTTGAGCATGTTCTGAATGGCACGTCCCTTGGAGTTCTTGTCGCCCTCAGGAATCTCGTAGCACTTCTGCCAGTAGCAGCGTCCCTTCTGTGTGAAGAAGAGCAGCGTATTGTGCATGGTGGCAGGATAGATATACTCTGTGAAGTCGTTGTCGCGATGGCGGGCACCCTTGGCACCCATGCCGCCCCGTCCCTGTGCATGGAACTCGCTCAGTGGTGTGCGTTTGATATATCCCATGTGCGATATGGTGATCACCACCGGATCGTCGGGGTAGAAGTCTTCGGCATTGAACTCGTGGTCGAAGGGGATGATCTCCGTCTTTCGTTCATCGCCATATTTCTCCTTCACCTCCATCAGTTCCTGCTTCATCACTTCCTTGCATCGCTCGGGGTTGTCGAGGATCTCCTGCAGGTCGGCAATGAGTTTCAACAGGTCGTTATATTCCTGGTGCAGCTGATCCACACGCAGTCCTGTGAGCTGGCTCAGTCGCATGTCGACGATGGCCTTCGACTGTGGCTCGTCCAGTTCGAAGCGTGCCTCCAGGTTGCGCTGGGCATCGACAGGAGTCTTACTATCTCTGATAACGTGTACCACCTCGTCGATATTGTTCACAGCGATGATCAAGCCCTCGAGGATATGTGCCCGCTCCTGTGCCTTCTTCAGGTCGTAGCGGGTACGACGTATGGTCACCTCATGGCGGTGGTCAATAAAGTACTTGACACATTCCTTCAGCGTGAGCAGCTTCGGACGCAGCTTCCCATGGGTACCTGGGATAGGCACCAGGGCGATGTTGTTTACTGAGAATGAGCTCTGTAGGGCCGTCATCTTGAAGAGTTTGTTCAGTATGACATTGGCATTGGCATCACGTTTCACGTCGACCACGATACGCATGCCCTGGCGACCTGACTCGTCATTGACGTTGTGGATGCCCTCCAGCTTGTGCTGGCTGGCAAGGTCGGCAATATAGGCCACCAGGTCGGCCTTGTTCACCCCGTAGGGAATCTCCGTGACCACTATCTTGTCGTGTGTCTCGCCAGTCTCGATCTCGGCCTTGGCACGCATCACGATGCGTCCGCGTCCTGTCTCGTAGGCATCGCGAACCCCTTGCAGTCCATAGATATAGGCACCTGTTGGGAAGTCAGGACCGGGAATGTATTGCATCAGCCCCTCGCAGTCGATGTCGGGGTTGTCGATAAAGGCACAGCAGCCGTCTATCACCTCTCCCAGGTTGTGGGTAGGCATGTTGGTAGCCATACCCACGGCAATGCCGTTGCCACCGTTCACCAGCAGGTTGGGCACCTTGGTAGGCATCACGCTAGGTTCCAGCAGCGTATTGTCGAAGTTGGGGTCCATGTCCACGGTGTCCTTCTCGAGGTCGTCCATGATGTGCTCGCCCATCTTCGACAGACGGCACTCCGTATAACGCATGGCAGCAGGCGAGTCGCCATCCACGGAGCCAAAGTTACCCTGCCCGTCAACGAGGGTGTAGCGCATGTTCCACTCCTGTCCCATGCGTACCAGGGCACCGTATACCGAGCTGTCGCCATGAGGGTGATACTTACCAAGCACCTCACCCACCACGCGAGCACACTTCTTGTGCGGTTTGTCACTCGTGTTGCCGATGCCCATCATGCCATATAAGATACGGCGGTGAACGGGTTTAAATCCGTCACGTACATCGGGGAGGGCACGGGCCACGATCACCGACATGGAGTAGTCGATGTAGGAGCTCTTCATCTCCTCCTCAATGTTAATCTTCAAGATTCTGTCGTTGTCGAACGTCTGATCCATTTCTTTTACTTGTTTGAGTGGAAATCGCCGTAGAGCCACTTTTTAGCCTCGCTGGCGTGTTTTTCCTATTTTGTATTTGTCTGCAAAGGTACACTTTTTTCTTCAATAAAAAAGCATTTAAGCAATTTTTAACCCTTTAGGTGCTTTCTGTCGATGTTTTCGACGATTTCTCATGGGTCGTAGGTATGACAGTTGTGCTGACTGCCGATGGACATAGCGGCACATTGTCAAATATACCGAGGACTCGTCGGCAAAAGCTGTCTTCCGCGTTCATTATTAAGTAATGTGTGACGATGTACGGCTCGCAATGAGTGGGATTACGGCTCACTACAAGTGGGATTACGGCTCACTACAAGTGGGATTACGGCTCACTATGAGTGGGATTACGGCTCACTATGAGTGGGATTACGGCTCGCAATGAGTGGGATTACGGCCCGGTGACCTCTTCTGTCTCAGCAAGAGTCGGGGATTGTTGTGTCTTATTGTTCGATAGCCGAAGGGAAAGCTGCAATGGCATGGTGTACCTGACTACTATAAAAATCAGGTGGGATGAGCAAAATCCCTTTTTCTTGAAATAAAAAATGTCACGGATGCATGTTTTTCCATTTTTATTTGTACTTTTGCAACAGAAAAGTGTGTCACGATGACAAAGTGATACCCGTAAGTGGCCGCAGTAGCTGAAAACATGCTTGGTAAAACAGTGCTAATATCCGCGACTTCACAAATTGAAATAAATGGAATTATAAACAATGAAACAACAGAGCTAAGTACGAAGAGCCGTCGACAGGAGACTGTTAGGCACGGTTCCGTGACAAGAGAGGGTAGCCCCTCCACTTACTCGACCTACAAAGACAAATGCTGAAGACCTTATATCGCCAGATAGGCAAATACAAACTGGCTTCCGTGGCAACCCCGCTGCTGACGGCCCTTGAGGTGGTGATGGATGTTCTCATCCCCTATGTTACGGCCATGCTCATCGACCGTGGTATCATGGCTGGTGACATGCAGGCCGTCTACAAATACGGGCTGATGATGGTGGGGATGGCATTCCTGTCGTTATTCTTCGGAATCATGGCAGGACGTGTGTCGGCATACGCATCGACGGGATTCGCAAGCAATCTCAGACGGGCTATGTACAGCAACATACAGACCTTCTCGTTTCAGGATATAGACAGATATTCCACTAGTGGGCTCGTCACACGTATGACCACCGATGTGAACTCACTTCAGAATGCTTTCCAGCAGATACTGCGTGTCACTGTGCGTGCACCCTTCCGGCTGTTGCTCAGCATCGTCATGTGTCTGGTCATAGATCCCCGTCTGTCGCTCATCTTTATTATTGCCATGGGAGTGCTGGGGGTGTCGCTCTACATGATTATCTCGCGTGTGGCACGTCTCTTCCAGCAGGTATATGTCAAATACGACGAGCTGAACCAGCGTGTGCAGGAGAATGTGACTGGCATCCGTGTGGTGAAGGCGTTTGTACGCGAGGACTATGAGAACTCGAAGTTCGCCAGGGCTGCCGATGGACTATATCAGCTCTATACGAAGGCAGAGAGCCTGATGGCACTCAACCATCCTGTGATGAACATGGTGGTCTATGGCTGCATCATTGCCCTGTCCTGGTGGGGTGCCCATTTCATTGTTGGCGGCACGTTGACTACTGGCGAGCTGACAAGCCTGTTTACCTATGTCATGTCGATACTCCAGTCGCTGATGATGCTCTCGATGATCTTTGTCATGCTTACGCAGAGTGCGGCCTCTGCCCAGCGTGTCAGCGAGGTGATAGAGCATACGGCCAGCATACAGAATCCTGACCAGCCGCTGATGGAGGTTGCCGATGGCAACGTGGAGTTTCGCCAGGTACGCTTCGACTATGCCACTCCCTCCGACAGCTCATCCGGCAAGCCCCAGCATCGCAGGTCGGCACTGTTCAATGTCTCGTTCTCGATACGTTCCGGCGAGACCATTGGCGTGATTGGCGGTACGGGCAGTGGCAAGTCCACTTTGGTGAACCTGATCAGCCGTCTCTACGACCCTACTCAGGGTGAGGTGCTGGTAGGGGGCCGCAACGTCAGGGAATACGACCTGACTGTCCTGCGCGATGCCGTGGCAGTGGTGCTGCAGCAGAATACACTCTTCAGTGGTACGGTCATCGACAATCTCAGATGGGGTAGGGCAGACGCTACACTCGACGAGTGCCGCCAGGCATGTAGGATGGCACAGGCCGATGGATTCATCATGGAGATGCCACAGCAATACGACTCGAAGATAGAGCAGGGAGGCATCAACGTCAGCGGTGGTCAGAAACAGCGGCTCTGTATCGCACGGGCTCTGCTGAAAAGGCCGAAGATACTGGTGCTCGACGACTCCACATCGGCTTGCGATACCCGTACCGATGCACTGATACAGCAGGCCTTCCGACAGCAGCTGCCACAGATGACCAAGCTGATCATTGCCCAGCGAATCAGTAGTGTACAGCATTGCGACCGCATTCTCGTGGTGGACAATGGCATGGTGACAGGCTTCGATACACACGAGCAGCTCTTGAAGGATAATGAGCTCTATCGTGAGATATACGAGATACAAACCAGCGACAAGGGCGATTTTGACAAGAAAGGAGGTGAGGCATGAGACAGGCAGCATTCGGACAGGGACCACGTGGCGGTGGGGGACAGAATGCCGGCTTCCAGAAGGCCACGAAGCAGCAGCGACAGGTCATGATGCGGCTCTTTGCCTTCGTCATGAAGCACTATAGGCTCAGCATCCTCACCGTCCTCGTATGCATCGTCGTCAGCAGCATCACGTCACTCTTCTCAACACTTTTCACTCGTACGCTGATAGACGATTACATCACCCCACTGACGCAGATGGACAACCCAGAGTATTCGTCGCTGCTACAGACGTTGTTCCGACTAGGACTCATCCTGCTCCTGGGAGTCATTGCCAGCTATGCCTACAACCGCCTGATGATCAATGTCAGCCAGGGCACGATGCTACGACTGCGCAAGCAGATCTTCGAACGTATGGAGCAGTTGCCCATCAACTATTTCGACACCCACTCGCATGGCGAGCTCATGTCGGTATATACCAATGATGTGGACTCGCTGCGGCAGATGATCAGCACGGCTATGGCACAGGTCTTCTCATCCATCATTACCATCGTGGCCACTTTCACGTCGATGGTGGTCCTCTCTGTGCCCCTGACATTGGTGAGCATCCTCATCGCTGTGGTGATGATGGTTACCACAACCAAGCTCGGCAAGTGGTCGCGGGGCTTCTTCCGTACTCAGCAGGAGTCGCTGGCAAGTGTGAACGGATTCATCGAAGAGATGATGACCGGACAGAAGGTGGTGAAGGTCTTCTGTCACGAACAGCAGGCTATCGAGGAGTTTGAAGAAATAAACGAGCGATTGCGCTCTTCGGCCTTCAATGCCAATAAGATAGCCAATATCGTGATGCCTGTCAATGGCAACCTGGGCAACCTGGGATATGTGCTCCTCGCAGTCGTCGGTGCGGCACTGGCATTGTCTGGCAGATGGGAGCTGTCACTGGGTACCATCGTGGCCTTCCTGCAGCTGAACAAGAGTTTCACGCAGCCCATCTCCCATGTCTCCCAGCAGATCAATTCCGTGCTGAATGCCTCGGTGGGTGCCGAGCGGGTGTTTGCACTTGGCGATGCCCAGCCGGAGGTTGATGAAGGACACCACGAGCTCGACAGTCCGAAGGGGGATGTTGACTTCAGGCATGTCGACTTCGGCTATGTTGCAGAAAGACAGGTGCTCTTCGATATCAATATCAATACCGACCCAGGACAGAAGATTGCGTTCGTAGGGGGCACGGGGGCTGGCAAGACCACCATCATCAACCTCATCAATCGCTTCTATGACATCCAGCGGGGTGAGATTCTCTATGACGGCATACCCATCAACGATATCCGGAAGCGTTCCCTCAGGCGTTCGATGACGATAGTGCTGCAAGAGACACACCTCTTCACGGGCACCGTTCTCGACAACATACGATACGGATGTCTGGAGGCTACCGACGAGGAGTGCGTCAAGGCGGCACAGCTTGTGGGGGCACACGACTTTATCTTGCGTCTGTCGATGGGCTACTCGACGATGCTTCAGGGAGATGGCGGTAACCTGAGCCAGGGTGAGCGTCAGCTGCTTGCCATCGCACGGGCTGCCGTTGCCAACCCTCCCGTGCTTATCCTCGACGAGGCCACCAGTTCTATCGACACCCGTACGGAACAGCTGGTGCAACGGGGCATGGACAGCATCATGAAGGGACGTACCACCTTTGTCATTGCCCATCGCCTGAGCACCGTACGCAATGCCGACCAGATTATCGTCCTCGACCATGGGCATATAGCAGAACATGGCACACACCAGCAGCTGCTGGCATTGCGAGGACAGTACTACCAGCTCTATACCGGCAATCAGATCGACTAGTGCCAACGCCAAGGGGGCTGGGAGTCGCAACATGATGCCTCTGCCCTCCTCGTCAGCTGCCGTTGATGGCCTCTCTGCACTGTCGTGTTGAGAAAAATCTAGAAAATTATTTGGTTTTCTTCTCACTTATTTGTACCTTTGCACCCGACAACAAACACGCAACAGAAAATCCGGGGCCTGACAGCCCTGATACACAAACACGAAAATACAAAAATCAATCGAAAAATTATGTGTGGAATAGTAGGTTATATCGGAAAGAAAGATGCCTTTCCCATTCTAGTCAAAGGATTGCGACGACTGGAATATCGTGGCTATGACTCAGCAGGTGTGGCACTCATCAACGACCAGGGTGAGCTGAATGTCTACAAGTCCAAAGGCAAGGTTGACAATCTCTGTGAGTACTGTGCCGACAAGAACGTGGCTGGCAGCGTGGGCATCGCCCACACGCGGTGGGCTACACACGGAGAGCCATCAAGCCGCAACGCACACCCTCATTACTCCGAGTCGCACAAGCTGGCCATCATCCATAATGGCATCATCGAGAACTATGCCGACATCAAGATGAAGCTGCAGGGCAAGGGCGTTCACTTCCAGAGCGATACCGACACGGAGGTGCTCGTACAGCTGATAGAGTATATCATGAACCGCAAGCAGCTCACACTGCTCGAGGCTGTACAGGTGGCCCTCTATCAGGTCATCGGAGCCTATGCCATTGCCGTGCTTGACAAGAACGACCCCGACCAGATCATCGCTGCCCGCAAGCAGAGCCCACTGGTGGTAGGCATTGGCGACGACGAGTTCTTCCTCGGCAGCGATGCCAGCCCGATCGTGGAATATACCGACAAGGTGGTCTATCTCGAAGATGGCAATATCGCCGTCATACGACGGGGTGAGGACCTGCATGTGGTGAGCATCCTCGGCGAAGAGCAGGAGCTGAACGTGAAGACCGTAGACATCGACCTGGGACAGATAGAGAAAGGAGGATACCCCCACTTCATGCTGAAGGAGATCTTCGAACAGCCGGAGTGTCTGACCAACTGCATGCGTGGACGGGTGAACGTAGAGGCCGATCATGTCACCCTGTCAGCACTGATCGACTATCGCCGGCAGCTGCTCGAAGCCAAGCGCATCGTCATCGTGGCATGTGGCACCTCGTGGCATGCTGGACTCATCGGCAAGCAGATCATCGAGACCCTCGTACGCATACCTGTCGAGGTGGAGTATGCCAGCGAGTTCCGATACCGCAATCCTGTCGTCGGCAAGGGTGACGTGGTGATAGCCATCAGCCAGAGCGGGGAGACGGCCGACACACTGGCGGCAGTACAGCTGGCCAAGGAGCGGGGAGCCTTCATCTATGGTGTGTGCAACGCCATCGGCTCGTCCATACCACGTGCCACGGATACCGGTACGTACATCCATGTGGGACCCGAGATTGGCGTTGCCTCGACCAAGGCCTTCACAGGACAGGTGACGGTGCTCACGATGATAGCACTTGCTATGGGAGAGGCCAAGGGCACCATTGACCGCGACGAATATCTGAAGATCGTGAAGGGACTCAGCGAGATTCCCGACAAGATACGGGAGGTGCTGCAGACCAATGAGCATGTCAAGGACCTGGCACGCACATTCACTTATGCCCACAATTTCCTCTACCTGGGACGAGGCTTCTCCTACCCCGTAGCCCTCGAGGGGGCACTGAAGCTCAAGGAGATATCCTATATCCATGCCGAGGGCTATCCCGCTGCCGAGATGAAGCACGGTCCCATTGCCCTCATCGACTCCGACATGCCCGTGGTGGTCATCGCCACCCACAATGCCATGTACGAGAAGGTGCTGTCCAATATCCAGGAGATCAAAGCCCGGCAGGGTAGGGTGATAGCCCTGGTATCGAAAGATGACGACACCATCTCCAAGATTGCCGACGAGGTCATCGAGCTGCCTGACGTGCAGGAGTGTCTCGAGCCCCTGGTATCCACCATACCCCTGCAGCTGCTGGCCTATCATGTGGCGGTATGCAAGGGCAAGAACGTTGACCAGCCGCGCAACCTCGCCAAGAGTGTCACCGTGGAGTAGGCTGGCTGTGACATAGTGGGAAATAGTACTTCCGGCCGTAGGTCAGAGGTACGGGAAAACGAGAGAAAATGGGAAGGAAAACAGTTTCCTTCCCATTTCTGGATGCAAGTGCTTCGACCTCAGACCCTAGACCTCTGCCCTCAGCTATCATCCTTTTGGTGTAGCACCATCAGCACCCTATCGCAGGGATAGCGAGCCTTTTTGAATACAACATGTAAGCATCCGTCATTCAAGTGTCACGCACCCTTGGCTTTAACACTTTGCAAAACGCCAAAATCTTGCAGTTGCAAACACACTCGATTTCCCCTTTTCCCCTTTTCCCTTTTTCCTCTTTCACGCTCGAGCTTGTCTCGCTTTTACAAAGCGAAGCGACTAAAAGTAATCGGCTTGCCGCTTTTACAAAGAGCTAAGCTCGACTAAAAGTAATCGGCTTGCCGCTTTTACAAAGCGAAGCGACTAAAAGACCATTTGCAAAAAACGCCAAATCTTGCAGTTGCAAACACACTCGATTTCCCCTTTTCCCTTTTCCCCTTTTTCTCTTTCTTTTATCATTCACAAAAGCCCCTCTACAAGCTTCGATACTTGTGAGGGGCTTTTCTCGTAGTCAATCCTTCCGCATGGTCACCTCCCTAAGCAGGGAGGCTAGGAGGGTCTTTCACCCTTTCGCCACGTCCTTCCTGCACATGCCCCATCCTCTGAGCATGGCGAAGAGGTCTAGGCCCTCCGTGCCACATTCCTGGATGCACATCGCAGCACCAAGGAGCAACCAGTTGCCAGGTTCTACCGAGGGAATGCCCAGGTCATCATCAGCCCCGATGCCCGTCAGCCTACTCACGTTGCGGATATATGCCTCCGTGTCGTTGTGGTCCTGTGGTGGAGCCCACCTACTGATGATGCCACGGATGGTATGCAGATGATGCTGGTGATAGTAGTTGCGGGTGAGCAGGTAGAAGGCTGCCCGCCATCCCCACTCAGGCGATTTGAACTGACAAAATGCGTTGTCGGTCTGCACATCGGCA